>JAYTHL010000175.1:0-40167 GCA_043732605.1 Rhizobacter sp.
CCACCGCGACGATGGTGAGCAGACCGAGCTGCCAGGACGTGCGTCCCGCGTACCAGCCGTGGTCGCGCAGGACGTCGTCGACGAGGTCGTGCAGGCGGTGCCGCGCGTTGATCACGATCTCGAGGCAGAACACGGCCTGGACCCAGGCGAGCGTGCGCCAGGCGCGGCTGCCGCGCCGGGCGGCCAGAGCGCAGGCCGCGGCGGCGATCGCGAAGCAGACGATGCCGGTCATCTGGTTCACGTTGCCGATGTCGAGAAGCGGCATCACGCCGATCCCCGCGAATGGCGTCGAGGCCCGCGCTTGAACGTCGACATCGCTTTCCTCGCCTTCGCGCTCGTGGCGTGGCTGCCGTTTCGGTTCTGCCGGCCGGCCGTCGCCGCGGCGATTGTATTTTTCGCCGGCTGGGTGTTCTTGCCGGTCGGCCACTACGCACCCGGCTCGGCCGAGGCGACCTTCCCGTTCTGGATCACGGGCCTCGCCGTGCCGTCCGACATGCTGCTGACCAAGGCCTGGGTCGCGCCCGTCGCGGCCCTGGTCGGCGCGGCGGCGTTCGACAGCGCTGCGCTGCGCCGTTGTCGGCCCCGCTGGATCGACCTGCCGATGGTCGGGTGGTGCGCGTGGCCGCTCGTGCAGGCGATGCTGCAGTCGCTCGCGACCGGCGTGGTCGCGAGCCCGTCGGGAGCACTCGCGAGCCTGTACCTCGCCGGCTGCTGGGGCGCGCCGTGGCTGCTCGGCCGCCTCTACTTCGCCACGCCCGAGGGCCTGCGCCTGCTCGCCATGGCGATGACCGGATCGGCGCTCGCCTGCCTGCCGTTCAGCCTCGTCGAGGGCGTCGCCGGCCCGATGCTCTACGACCGCGCCTACGAGCTGCATCCGATGCGCGAGGACGGCATCGAGCGCTACATCGGCTTCCGTCCGCTCGGCTTCTTCGAGGACGGCAACCAGTTCGGCATCTGGATCGCGCTCTGCGCGCTCGCCGCCGTCTGGCTGGCGGTCGTCGGCAGACACGAGCGCTTCGCGATGCGCTGGCGCGTCGCCGCCATCGTCGTTGTCTCAATGGCCGTCGCCGCCCAGTCGCTCGGCGCGCTGCTGATGCTCGCGACAGGCGCCGCCTTCCTGTCGCTGTGCAAGTTCCTTCGGCCGCGCGGCACGGCGATCGCGCTGCTCGCGGTCCTGATCCTCGGCGGAGCGGTCTACGTCTCGGGCATCGTGCCCATCATGCGCATCGGCCGCGACACGGCGATCGGTCGCGAGGTCGTCGAGGCCTTCCGGTCGGTCGGCCGCGGGTCGTTCGCCTGGCGCGTCTCGCAGGACCAGAAGCTGCTCGCCGATGCGCGCCAGAACATCGTCATCGGCAGCGCGACGTGGGACTGGTGGCGACCGAAGGGCACGCGGCCATGGGCACTGTCGATGCTCCTGCTCGGCCAGTTCGGCCTCGTCGGCCTGACGCTCGCGATGGGGTCGCTGCTGTGGCCGGCACTGCGCGTCGCCTGGCGCGCGCCGCGCGCGAGCGGCTGGCGGCCCGACGGCGTGCAGCTGATGGCCGCGACCGTCATCGTCCTGGCCGCGCTCGACGCCCTGCTCAACGCGTTCTTCTTCTTCCCCGCGATCGTCGCCGCCGGCGCGCTCGCGGGGTCGGCGGTTGCCGTCGTGCACGCGGGTGGCGAGATCGTCGTCATGCCGGAAAGCGCCGCGTGACGCGGGCGCCATCGAGGAGCAGGGCCATGCGAACGATCGACGACTGGGCGACCTTGCACGCGGGCTTTCGCTGGTCGGTGCCGGCGCACTTCAACATCGCCGAGGTCTGCTGCACCCGCTGGGCGCGCGACGCGCCCGAGGCCACCGCGATCCGCTACGAGCGCGCCGATGGCTCGCGCCGCGACTTCAGCTATGCCGAGCTCGACCGCGACGCCGATCGCCTCGCCGCTGCGTTGCGTCGCCTCGGCGTCGTGCGCGGCGACCGCGTCGCGCTCGTCCTGCCGCAGCGCTTCGAGACGGCGGTCGCGCACATCGCGATCTACCGGCTCGGCGCGGTGGCGATGCCGCTCTCGATGCTGTTCGGCCCCGATGCGCTCGAGTTCCGCCTCAACGACAGCGAGGCACGGCTGGCGATCGTCGACGAGAGCGGCATCGACAACGTGCGTGAGGCGAGGCCACTCTGCCGCGGGCTCGCGACCGTGATCGCGGTCGGCGCGGCCGAAGGCCAAGGCGACGTCGACTGGACGCCCGCGTTGGCGGCCGAGCGCGGCCCGTTCGCGGCCGAGACCACGCGCGCCGACGAAGCGGCGGTGCTGATCTACACCAGCGGCACGACCGGCCCGCCGAAGGGCACGCTGATCCCGCACCGCGCGCTCGTCGGCAACCTGCCGGGATTCGTCTGCAGCCAGAACTGGTTCCCGCAGGACGACGCCGTCTTCTGGTCGCCGGCCGATTGGGCGTGGACCGGCGGCCTCATGGACGCGCTGCTGCCGACGCTCTATTTCGGCCGCGAGATCGTCGCCTGCCAGCGCCGCTTCGCGCCCGACTTCGCCTTCGAGGTGATGGCGCGCCATCGCGTGACGCACACCTTCCTCTTCCCGACCGCGCTGAAGGCGATGATGAAGGCGCTGCCCGAGCCTCGGCGTCGCCACGCGCTGCACCTGCGCGCGATCATGAGCGCGGGCGAAGCGGTCGGCGACGCGGTCTTCGCCTGGTGCCGCGACGCGCTCGGCGTCGTTCCGAACGAGATGTTCGGCCAGACCGAGATCAACTACATCGTCGGCAACTGCGCCGTGCGCTGGCCGGCGCGGCCGGGAAGCATGGGTCGTGCGTATCCGGGGCATCGCATCGCGGTGATCGACGACGACGGCCGCGAATGCGCGCGCGGCACGCCGGGCGACGTCGCGCTGCACCGCCGCGACATCCACGGCGAGCGCGATCCGATCTTCTTCCTCGGCTACTGGAAGCGCGACGACGCGACGCGCGCCAAGTTCACCGGCGAGGTCGACGACAGCTGGTGCCGCACCGGCGACACGGCCGTCATGGACGACGACGGCTACCTCTGGTACCAGGGCCGCAGCGATGACGTCTTCAAGGCCGCCGGCTACCGCATCGGCCCGAGCGAGATCGAGAACTGCCTGGTCAAGCACGCGGCGGTCGCCAACGCCGCGGTCGTGCCCAAGCCCGATGCCGAACGCGGCGCGCTGGTCAAGGCCTTCGTCGTGCTCGCGGCCGGATTCGCCGCGTCGGCCGAGCTCGTCGTCGAGCTGCAGGCACATGTGCGCGGCAAGCTCGCGCCCTACGAATATCCCAAGGAGATCGAGTTCATCGAGGCCTTGCCGATGACGACGACCGGCAAGGTGCAGCGCCGCGTGCTGCGCCTTCTCGAGGAAGAAAAAGCAAAGGCGCCGCGGTCGTGACGACCGGCGGCGCCTTCTGCGCGGTAACGCTGCTTACTTGACCTGGCCGCGCAGCTCGCCGCCCGGGTTCGCGGCGGTGTGCAGGTTGACGTACCACAGGCCCGCCTTCAGGTCGGCGACCTGCGCCGCGGTGAGCGTCGCGGTGCCGGTGATCGGGCTCGAGATCGGGCCGGGGAAGGGCACGACGACGCCGGCATTGGCGCCCGTCATGGCCGGGCCGTGGAAGTGGCCGGCGGTGACCGGTCCGGTCGTGCCCGAGTACGTCACGGTCCACTTGAGGACGTTGCTGTCGAGGTCGACCTTGGCGGTGCCGGTGCCGGTGCTCGCGTTCGGCGGCACTTCGTTCGCGCCCGCCATGGGCACGCTCATGGTGTTGCCCATCATTGCGCCCGGCGAGCCCATCATGCCGCAGCCGGCGACGACGAGAGCACCGGCGGCGAGGGCGGTGGCGAGGGCGATGCGACGATTGATCATGGTGTCTCCTGGTGTTGCAAGCTGGCCGCGACGGTGCTCGACGCGGAGTGGCGGCGATCATAGTGGGTTCACGCCGGATCGAGGTCACGACACGGATATGCTCGGTCCCCGCAGCAACGGAGCAAACGACGTGCCCTCCAGCCTCCGCTCCCCCGATCGGCGTCGCCTCGTCGCCCTGATGGCCGCCGGCGCGCTCGCCCCCGCGACCTCTCGCGCCGAACCGTGGCCCGCGCGCCCGATCCGCGTCCTGATCGGCGTGCCCGCCGGCGGCACGCAGGACGTGCTGACCCGCGCCATCGCCGATGCGCTGAAGACCTCGCTCGGGCCGATCATCATCGACAACCGCGGCGGCGCCGCCGGGAGGATCGCGGTCGATGTCGTCAAGACGGCCGAGCCCGACGGCTACACGCTGCTCCTCGGAACCGCGGGGATGATGACGATGTTCCCGAGCGCCTACAAGAAGCTCGGCTACGACCCGCAGAAGGACTTCGTGCCGATCGTCAACGCCGCCAGTTTCGAGCTCGCGATGACCGTCAACGCCGCCGTGCCGGCCACGACCGTGCCGGAGTTCGTCGCCTGGGCGCGCACGCAGGGAGCCGACGGCAGCAACGTCAGCTTCGCGTCGTACGGCGCGGGCACGCCGTCGCACTTCCTCGGCGAGATGCTCAACCGCGCGACGGGACTGAAGATGGTCCACGTGCCCTACAAGGGCTCGACGCCGGCGCGCCAGGACGTGATGGGCGGCATCGTGCCCCTCTACTTCGACACCGTCGGCGGCGCCTTGCAGATGCTCCCCACGAAGCGCGTCAGGGTGCTCGCGACCAGCGGCGCGAAGCGCTCGCCGCCGATGCCCGCCGTGCCGACGCTGGTCGAGCTGGGCTACCAGGACGTGATCGCGACGGCGTGGTTCGCGTATTTCGCGCCGGCAAAGACCCCGCCGGCGATCGTCGAGCGCCTGCGCGCCGAGTTCCTGCGCGCCGTCAATTCGCGCGAGGTGCGCTCGCAGCTCCTCGTCAACGGCATGTATCCGGTCGGCGACGGGCCAGAGGTGCTCGTCAGGACCATGCGCGACGACACCGAGCGCTGGAGAAAGATCATGCGCACGACCAACTTCAGCGCGAGCGACTGAGCGTCCTGCGCGAGCGCATGAAGCGACCCAACATCGTCTACATCGTCGCCGACGATCTCGGCTTCGCCGACCTCGGCTGCTACGGCGGCCGGGCGCCCGTGTCGCCGGTGCTCGACCGGCTCGCCGAGGACGGCGTCCGCTTCACCCAGGGCTACGCCAACTCGCCGGTCTGCTCGCCGACGCGCTTCGCGCTCATGACCGGCCGCTACCAGTACCGCCTGCGCGGCGCAGCCGAGGAGCCGATCAACAGCAAGAGCCGCGGCAGCACGACGCTCGGCCTGCCGCCCGAGCATCCGACGCTGCCGTCGCTGCTCAAGGCGGCCGGCTACCGCACCGCGCTCGCCGGCAAGTGGCACCTCGGCTATCCGCCCGCGTTCGGGCCGCTGCGCTCGGGCTACGACGAGTTCTTCGGGCCGATGTCGGGCGGCGTCGACTACTTCACCCACTGCGATTCGCGCGGCACGCACGACCTCTGGCAGGGCGAGGCCGAGCACGTCGAGTCCGGCTACCTGACCGACCTGATCTCGGCGCGCGCCGTCGACTGCATCGGCCGCTTCGGCGGCGCGAAGGATGCGCCGTTCTTCCTCAGCGTCCACTACACCGCGCCGCACTGGCCGTGGGAAACGCGTGCCGACGAAGCGCTCGCCGCCGAGGTCGCGGACAACCTCTTCCACCTGCACGGCGGCAACATCCACACCTACCGGACGATGATCGAGCAGATGGACGAGGGCATCGGCGACATCATGGCGGCGCTCGTCGCGCAGGGCGTCGACGACGACACGCTCGTCGTCTTCACGAGCGACAACGGCGGCGAGCGCTTCAGCGACAGCTGGCCGCTGGTCGGCGGCAAGATGGACCTCACCGAAGGCGGCATCCGCGTGCCGTGGATCGCGCACTGGCCGAACGGCATCGCCGCGGGCGCGACGAGCGAGCAGCTGTGCATGACGATGGACTGGACGGCGACGATGCTCGAGGCCGCCGGCGTCGCCGCCGATCCGGCGTATCCGCTCGACGGCGTCTCGCTGATGGGCGTTCTCGGCGAACCGCCGCGCACCTTCGAGCGGCCGCTTCACTGGCGCATGAACCATCGCGGCCAGCGCGCGCTGCGCCAGGGTTCGTGGAAATACCTGCGCGTCGACGGCCACGACTACCTCTTCGACCTCGACGCCGACGAGCGCGAGCGCGCCAACCGCGGCAAGCGCGAGCCCGATCGTCTGGCCGCGATGCGCGCCGACTGGGAAGCGTGGAACGCGACCATGCCGCCGATCCCCGGCGACGCGACCGTCAGCCTCGGCTACGGCGCGGCCGACATGCCGCAGCGCTAGCCGCCACCCGACGCTGTCTCGCCGCGATGAAGTCCTCCGATCCCCACGATCTCGAGCGCTTCGTCGTCGCGCAGAAAGACGTCTACGAGCAGGTGCTTGGCGAACTCGCGCGCGGCGAGAAGGCGAGCCACTGGATGTGGTTCGTCTTCCCGCAGCTCAAGGCGCTCGGTCGGAGCGGCACGGCGAAGCGCTTCGGCATCGCGTCGCGCGCCGAGGCCGCGGCCTATCTCGCGCATCCGCTGCTCGGAGCGCGTCTGCTCGACTGCACGCGGCTGATGCTCTTCGTCGAGGGCAAGACGGCGCTCCAAGTGCTGGGCTCGCCGGACGACCTCAAGTTCCGCTCGTCGATGACGCTCTTCGCCGCGCTCGACCCGACGGCGCCGGAGTTCCAGCTCGCGCTGGCGAAGTATTACGCTGGCGCGGCGGACGACGAGACGCTTCGTCTGCTCGGCAAAGCCTAGAGCCGCGATCGGGCGGCGCGGGAAAGCTGGCGACGATCGAGCGGCGCGGCAGGCGGCACCCGGCCGGGGCTCTGGCGGGCACAAACAACGCGCCCGAGTCACTCGACCGCAAGCACCCCGCGTCGCACCTGGTCCTGCTCGATCGATTGGAACAGCGCCTTGAAGTTGCCCTCACCGAAGCCGTCGTCGCCCTTCCTCTGGATGAACTCGAAGAACACCGGCCCGAGCAGCGGCTGCGAGAAGATCTGCAGCAAGAGGCGCGGAGTGCCCTTGTCGGTGTTGCCGTCGAGCAGGATGGCGCGCGTCTGCAGCTCCGAGACGCGCTCGCCGTGTCCGGGCAGGCGCTGCTCGAGCTGCTGGTAATACACGTCGTTCGGCGCCGCGAGCAGCGGCACGCCGGCGAGCGCGAGCTTGTCGATCGTGCCGACGAGATCGTCGGTGAGGAGCGCCACGTGCTGGATGCCTTCGCCCTGGAACTGCATCAGGAACTCCTCGATCTGGCCCGACCCCTTCGATGATTCCTCGTTCAGCGGGATGCGAATCTTGCCGTCGGGCGCGGTCATCGCTTTCGACGTGAGGCCGGTGTATTCGCCCTGGATGTCGAAGTAGCGGATCTCGCGGAAGTTGAAGAGGCGCTCGTAGAAGTCGGCCCAGAACGACATCCGGCCGCGGTAGACGTTGTGCGTCAGGTGGTCGACGACCGTGAGGCCGTGGCCGACCGGATGGCGATCGACGCCGTCGACGAACTCGAAGTCGATGTCGTAGATCGAGCGGCCTTCCTCGAAGCGGTCGATCAGGTAGAGCGGCGCGCCGCCGATGCCCTTGATGGCAGGCAGGCGCAGCTCCATCGGCCCGGTCGGCACGTCGAGTGGCTGCGCGCCCGCCTCGAGCGCGAGCCGGTAGGCCTTGTGCGCGTCCTTGACGCGAAACGCCAGGCCGCAGGCCGACGGCCCGTGCTCGGCGGCGAAGTAGGCGGCCAGGCTCTTCGGCTCGCGGTTGACGATGAAGTTGATGCCGCCCTGCCGATACAGCACGACGTCCTTCGAGCGATGGTGCGCGACCAGCGTGAAGCCGAGCTTCTCGAACACCGGTTCGAGCGTGCCCGCGACAGGCGCCGCGAACTCGACGAACTCGAAGCCCATCAGCCCCATCGGGTTGTCGTACAGATCCGCCATCTCGTCCTCCATGTCGCGCTGCGAGCGCATGGTGCCAGAAGGCCCGCCGCCTGCACGCCGCACCGCGATTGCCGCTGTACAGTGAGCGTCTTCTTCGCCTCGATTCGGAGCAGGGCATGGGACTTCTCGACATCCTCAAGCAGTACGCCGATCCGGCCGCCGCCCAGACCGGCAACGTCGCCGGCCACTTCGACCAGGTCGCGCAGGACACCTCGGTCCAGGACCTCGGCAACAGCATCGCGGCGGCGTTCCGCTCCGACGCGACGCCGCCGTTCGGGCAGATGGTCGGCGATCTCTTCGGCAAGTCCGATCCGACCCAGCGTGCGGGCATCCTCAACCAGATCGTGCAGTCGGTCGGCGCTGGCGGGCTGGCATCGATCGCCGGCGGCGTGCTCGGTCGTGTCCTCGGGCCGGCTGCGGCATCGGGCACCGCACCGCAGATCACGCCCGAGCAGGCATCGCAGATCTCGCCCGCCGACGCCGGCGCGCTCGCCGCGCATGCCGAGAAGCAGAACCCGTCGATCGTCGACATGGCCGCCTCGTTCTACGCACAGCATCCGACGCTGGTGAAGAGCCTGGGCGCGTCGGCGCTGGCGATCGCGCTCGGTCATCTGCACGGCAGCCAACGCTGAGCTCGCGCCGTTCGGCGCCTCGTCGAGCTTGTCGCGGACAAATGCCAAGGCGCCCCCGGCGGAACGCCCGCGGGCCGATGGGATACTCGCGGCACGCTTCTTGAGTGCCGCCCGGCACCGGGAACACCCTGTGGCAACGACCTCCGGAGTTCATCGATGACCGAATCGCTCACCGTGCTGCGCAGACGACAACTTCTCGTCGGAGGCGCAGGCCTGCTGGCCGGCGCCGGCCTCGTCGGCCGTGTCGGCGATGCCGCGGCGCAAGCGTCCGCGCCTGCGGCGACCGCACCGCGGCCGTTGCCGGCGTATGTCGCCTGGAAGGATCCGAACGCGGTCATCGTCCACAGCGCGACGACGATCGAGACCCGGCGCAGCGCCTTCGGCACGAGCGGCATCACGCCTGCCGAGCAGCTCTACATCCGCAACAACCTGCCCGCGCCCGACGCCGCCATCGTCGCCGATCGCGATGCCTGGCAGGTGGTGTTCGAAGGCGTGCGCAATCCGCGCACGATCAGCGTCGGCGAGCTGAAGACGATGGGCGTCGAGACCGTCGCGACGGTGCTCCAGTGCTCGGGCAACGGCCGTGGCTTCTTCCCGAGCAAGCCCGCCGGAACGCCGTGGACGGTGGGCGCGGCGGGCTGCGTCGTCTGGAGCGGCGTGCCGCTGCGCTACGTCGTCGAAGCGCTCGGTGGTCTGACGCCGGGGATGCTCTATCTCACCGGCACCGGCGGCGAGAAGCTGCCCGACGGCGTCGATCCGCTCTCGGTGCTGGTCGAGCGCTCGGTCGCCGTCGGCGCCCTGAACGACGCGCTCCTCGCCTGGGAGATGAACGGCGCGGCGCTGCCGCTCGCGCACGGCGGGCCGCTGCGGCTGATCGTGCCTGGCTATCAGGGCGTCAACAACATCAAGTACGTGAAGCGGGTCGCCTTCACCGCGGCCGAGTCGCAGGCCAAGATCATGACCCACGGCTACCGCATCACGCCGCTCGGCGGCACCTCGAATCCGGCCGAGCCGTCGGTCCAGGAGATGGGCGTCAAGTCGTGGGTCAACTCGCCCAACGCCGATCGCCGCGCGAAGGCCGGGATCGTGCAGGTCACCGGCGTCGCCTTCTCGTCCGGTGCGCCGATCCGCCGGGTCGAGGTGTCGAGCAACGGCGGTCGCGACTGGTCCGATGCCTCCTTCATCGGCCCCGACCTCGGCCGCTTCGCCTGGCGCCAGTTCGCGCTGCCGATGCGCATGGCGACGGGCAACTACGTGATGGTCAGCCGCGCCACCGATGCCGCCGGCAACGTCCAGCCAGAGCAGCGGCTCGAGAACCTGCACGGCTACAACAACACGAGCTGGGCCGACCACGCGGTGAAGGTCGTCGTTGTCTAGAGGCGCAAGCGCGGCGCGCGCCGTCGCCCTGGCGCTCGCCGCGTTCTCCGTCCCGGCCGTCATGGCCGCGGACGCCGACGTGCTCGCGCAGGGCAAGGCGCTCTTCCTCCAAGGCGCCGTGCCGCCGTGCGCGGCCTGCCACACGCTGAAGGACGCCGGCGCGAGCGGCGCCATCGGCCCGGTGCTCGACGAGCTGCAGCCCGATGCCGATCGCGTGATCTCGGCCATGAAGAACGGCATCGGCCTGATGCCGTCGTTCCGGACCACGCTCGACGACGCGCAGATGCGTGCCCTCGCGCGCTACGTCTCGAAGGCCAGCGGAGGCGCGAAGTAGGAGCCCGGTGAACGACTGGGCCGCGCGGGTCGTCGGGCCCTGGATCCACCGCGTCGACCGGACGACGTTGCGCGCCGATCTCGTCGCCGGCATGCTTGGCGCACTGCTCGTGCTGCCGCAGGCGTTCGCGTTCGCGGCGCTGGCCGGGCTGCCGCCCGAATACGGGCTCTACACGGCGGTCGTGCCGTGCATCGTCGCGGCCCTGTTCGGATCGAGCTGGCACGTCGTCTCGGGCCCGACGAACGCGAACTCGCTGGCCCTGTTCGCGACCCTCGCGCCGCTCTCCGTCGTCGGCTCGCCCCAGTACATCGCGCTCGCGCTGGCGGTGACGGTGATCGTCGGCGCGATGCAGCTCCTGATCGGCGTGCTGCGTCTCGGCTCGATCGCCAACTTCATCTCGCCCGCTGCGCTGCGCGGCTTCATGGGCGGGGCCGCGGCGCTGATCGCGCTCTATGCGATTCCCGACCTGCTCGGCCTCGCCGCGCCGAGCGCGCATCGGCTCGGCAGCCTGGCCGAAGACCTGTGGGCCCACCGATTCGAGACGTCGGCAGCGGCGATGGCCGTCGGTCTGCTCACGATCGTCGCGGCGATCGCGCTCAAGCGGTGGCTGCCGCGCTCGCCCTACATGCTGCTCGGCCTCGTCGGCGCGACCGCGCTCGCCTACGTGCTCGATCGCTGGGCGACGGGCGCAGGCAAACCCATCGCGGTCATCGGCGCGATCCCGCCCATCTGGCCGCACCTCGTCCTCCCCGATCTCGACCTGCGCACCTTGCCCGACCTGGTCGGCATCGCCTTCGCGCTCACCATCGTCGCGCTCGGCCAGTCGATCTCGATCGCCAAGGCGGTCGCAGAGCGCTCGGGCCAGCACATCGACGCCAACCGCGAGTTCCGCGGCCAGGGCCTGTCGAACCTGGTCGGTGGACTGTTCTCGTCGTACGTCTCGTGCGGCTCGTTCAATCGCTCGCTGCCGAACTACGAGGCCGGCGCGCGCACACCGCTGGCGGCGGTGTTCGCGTCGCTCTGGCTGCTGCTGCTCGTCGCGGTGAGCTCGCCGCTGCTGGCGCTGATCCCGGTGCCGGCGATCGCGGCACTGCTCCTGCTCGTGTCGTGGTCGCTGTTCGACGTCGCCGCGTGGCGCCGGCTCTGGCGCTTCAGCCGCGAGGACTTCGCCGTCGCCGCCGCGACCTTCGTCGCGACGATCACGATCAAGCTCGAGATGGCGATCCTGCTCGGCACGATCCTGTCGCTCGTCACCTACCTGATGCGCACGTCGAAGCCGGCGATCCGCATCATGGGCTTCGACAGCACGACGTCGGCGCGGCCCTTCGTCGTCCGCGCCGACGTGGCACAGCCGCTGCCCGAATGCCCGCAGCTGAAGATGGTCCGGATGGAAGGCGAGGTCTACTTCGGCGCCGTCTCGCACGTCGGCGACCTGCTGCGCGACCTGCGCGCGCCGTCGCATTCGCCGCGGCACCTGCTGGTGATGGCCAAGAGCATGAACTTCATCGACCTCGCCGCGGCCGGGATGTGGCGCGGCGAGATGCTGGTGCGACGCGAGAGCGGCGGCGACCTCTACTTCCACCGGCCGCGCGCGCCCGTGCTCGAGCTCTGGCAGCGAGTCGGCTTCATGCGCGAGCTCGGCAGCGACCACATCTTCCCGGCCAAGCGCATCGCCATCGCGACGATCTTCGATCGCCTCGACCGCGCGATCTGCGCCCACTGCACGATCCGCGTCTTCGAGGAATGCCAGACGCTGCCGTTGCCGGTCGACGACGACGCCGTCCAGAGGCGCTGAGTCGGTCGCCGGCACCGGGGTTATCCCCAAACGAGGGGATAGAGCGCCGAAACCTGGCGGATCTCGACTCCGGATTGCGCTTTACCAAATAGCAGTCGCACGCGAATCGCCGCGCGACGCCACCGGAGGAGAGCCGCAATGCAGCATCGACGTGGATTGGCCCTGATCGCGCTCCTGGCGCTCGGCGGTGGATGGATGTCGGCGGCCCACGCCGACCGCGACGACGACGATCGCCGCCGCCCTGCGGTGCCGCAGCTGCACCACGCGAGGAACGACAGCGGCGTGGCGTCGACGATCAGCACCAACGGCTTCATCGACACCAGGAATCCCTTCTTCCGTCCGCTCGGCACCAACGAGCGCAGCTGCTTCACCTGCCACCAACCGCAGGACGGCTGGTCGATCGTGCCGAAGAGCCTGCGCGAGCGCTTCGAGCAGACGCGCGGCAACGATCCGGTCTTTCGCCTGGTCGACGGCGCCAACTCGCCGCGCGCCGACGTCTCGACCTACCGCGCCCGAGAGAAGGCGTACAGCATGCTGCTGAGCAAGGGACTGATTCGGGTCGGCCTGCCGATCCCGGCGACGGCGCAGTTCGAGCTCGTCGCAGTCGACGATCCGTACGGCTTCGCGAGTGCCACCGAGCTCTCGCTCTTTCGGCGCCCGCTCGCGACGACCAACCTGCGCTTCCTGAGCACGGTGATGTGGGACGGCCGCGAGACGCTGCGCGACGCGACCTCGACGCTCTGCATCTTCAACACCACGACCTGCTTCGCGCCGCTCGGCGTCGACCTCGCGACGCAGTCGAGCGACGCCGTCGTCACCCATGCCCAGGGCGCGGCGCCGCTCACCCAGGCCCAGCGCGACGCGATCATCGACTTCGAGCTCGGCCTCTTCACGGCGCAGGTCCTGGATGACAAGGCCGGCCGCCTCACCGTCCACGGCGCGCTCGGCGGGCCGACGAACCTGCAGGGCGTGATGTCGTACTTCGGCATCAACGACACGCTGGTCGGCGACTACAAGTCGCACGCGAGCTTCTCGCCCGAGGTGATCACGCTCTACAAGGGCTGGCAGTCGTATCTCGAGGACGCGCGCCGGCCCGAGGCCGAGGACCGCGACCGCGGCGTCGCCGTCGCGCGCCGCGCCATCGCCCGAGGCGAGGCGCTCTTCAACGGCAAGCCGATCGCCATCACCGGCGTCAAGGGCCTCAACGACGACCTCAACGTCGCCGTCATCCAGGGCACGTGCACGACCTGCCACAACACGCCCAACGCCGGCAACCACTCGGTGCCGCTGCCGCTCGACATCGGCCTGACCGACGCGAGCCGGCGCACGCCCGACCTGCCGCTCTACACGCTGCGCAACAAGACCACCGGCCAGACCGTGCAGACGAGCGACCCGGGCCGGGCGCTGATCACCGGCCAGTGGAAGGACATCGGCCGCTTCAAGGGACCGACGCTGCGCGCCCTCGCGCCGCGTGCGCCGTACTTCCACAACGGCTTCGCCAAGGACCTGCACGAGGCCGTCACCTTCTACAACGACCGCTTCAACATCGGCTTCACCGACCAGGAGCGCGACGACCTGGTCGCCTTCCTGCGGTCGCTGTAGCACGGGACGAGGGAGAACCACCATCTCGGCATTGCGCCCCGTCCCGATGGACCCGCTGCACCGGCTCGTCGTCAAACTGGCGATCACGACCACCGCAGTCGCGGTCATCGCCGCGGTCACCGTCAACGACCCGCCCGCGTCGCGCCGTGCCGACGCCGCCAGCGACGTGGCGCCGGCGAGCCTCGTGCCGACGTCTGCGATGCCCGCCGAGCCGAGCCACGCGCCGCTGTCCGACGCCGCGCCGACCTCGGCATCGGACCCGCCCGAACCGTGAGCGGCGCGACGCGCGGAGTCGCCGTGCCGGCGCCGTCGTTACGAACGGTCGCATCCGGCCGCCCTGCGCGGCGTCGCGATCGCTCCTGAAACGGCTCGGCGCGCGCACAATTTCGCCATGGCTGTCGCGCATGAATCCAAGCCGCCGCAAGACGCCCGTCCGGCGGCCGATCCGCCCCGCGCTCCGTGCGCGAGCGACGCGCTCTTCACCGCGCTCTACCAGGAGCTCCATCGCCTGGCGCGACGCGAGGCGGCGCGCGCCGGTCCGGGCGCGGTGCTGAGCCCGACGACGATCATCCACGAGGTCTACCTCGACATGTCGCAGCGCCACGCGCTCGCCTTTCCCGACCGCGGCCATTTCCTCGCCTACGCGGCGCGGGCGATGCGCGCCGTGGTCATCGACCGGGCCCGCGCGAACGGCGCGCAGAAGCGCGGTGGCGGCCTCGACATCACGTCGCTCGACACCGAGACCGCGGAGAGCGTCGCCGAGCCGGGGCTGCTTGAGGACATCGGCGCCGCGCTCGACGAGCTTGCTGCGCTCGAGCCCGCGCTCGCCAACGTCGTCGACCTGAAGTTCTTCTGCGGCTTCTCGGTCGCCGAGATCGCAGCCTTGCAGGGCGTGTCGGATCGCACCGTGCAGCGGCAGTGGGAGAAGGCGCGCCTGCTCCTCTACCGCGCGCTCGGCGCTCAGTGAACAGGCCCGTCGCATGATCGTCGCCGACGCCGAGCGCTGGAAGCGGCTCAGCCCGCTGCTCGACGGCCTGCTGACCGCCACTGCGACGCCAAGCGCCTGCGCGTCGACGAGCGGGTCGCTGTCTTCCGCGACGTGCTCGACGCCGTCGCGAATGCGCACCGCCATCTCGTCATCCACCGCGACATCAAGCCGAGCAACATCATGGTCGGCGCCGACGGCAGCGTGAAGCTGCTCGACTTCGGCATCGCCAAGCTGCTGCACGACGACGAGGCCGGCGCCGATCTCACCGGCGGCCGCGGCGGCGTGCTCACACCCGACTACGCCGCGCCCGAGCAGCTGCGCGGCGAGGCCATCACCACGGCGACCGACGTCTATGCGCTCGGCGTGCTGCTCTAGCAGCTGCTGACCGGCCAGCACCCGACCGCGCCGCCGGGCGCGACGCCCGCCGACCTGATGCGCGCGACCCTCGACACCGATCCCGGGCCGCTGTCGGACGCGGCGACGCCGAGCCACGGCGCGTCGACGCTCGCCGCACCCCGGGCAGCGCATGGGCTTCCTGCTCGCCCGCGCCGCCCTCGCGGAGGCGAACGGCCAGCTCGGCCGCGAAGCGCTCGCCGTCGACGGCTACCAGCAGGTGGTCGACGAGATGACGCGCCTCGGCCGCGGCCAAAACGCGATCGAGCTCGCCTTGCTCGGCGATCTCGCCCGGCATCTTTCGCGCGCCGGACAGTGGCGGCGCGCCGACGCCCCCTATCGGCGCGGCATGGCGCTCGCCGCCGAGCTCGACGACACGGGCAACGCCGACCCGATGCTGCAGGCCAACTTCGCGGTCAACCTCGTCGAGCTGGGCGATCTGGGCGGCGCCGATCGAATGCCGATCGCGCGCTGGAAGGCGCGAGCACGAAGGGGCATTCGCGGTCGATCGGATCGGCGACCCTCGCCGCTGCGATCGCGGCATGCGCCGGCAGCGATCCAGACCGATGCCGCACGCTCCTGCGCACGGCGCGCGATGTGCTCCAGGCCAAGCCCGCCCCGGGCAAGGTGCGCTTCGCCACCATCGAGCTGCAGGAGGCACGGCTCGCGCTCGCGGAACGCCATGCCGACGTGGCTGCCGACCACTTCCGTCGCGCCGAAGAGCAGTCTCTTCCTCGGCGAAGCGCTGCTCGTTCTCGGCGAGGTCGCCGCGGCGCAGGACGATCGCGTCGCGGCACGGTCGGCGCTCGGGGAGGCGGTGCGGCAGTTGGGCGATGCCGTCGGCGATCGGGCGCCGCTCGACTTCGAAGCGACACGTGCGCTTGCTGCGATCGGCCCGCCCTGAGTCGATCCGCTACAGCGACATGCGCTGCAGCTCGGGCTCGCGGTCGATCAGCTGGTGCTTGAGCGCGCCGCCGACGTGCAGCGCCAGCAGCCCGTACAGGATGTAGCCGAAGGCGGTGTGGAAGGTGCCGAAGAGATCGTGAAGCGACTCCTTCGTCACCGGCTCGATGCTCATGATGAAGCCGATGCGCGGCCAGGGCACGAGGCCGAAGAGCTGCATGGGATGCGTCGCCGCGTCTTTCCATGCCGAGTCGTGAAGCCAGCCGGAGAGCGGCAACAGCAGCATCAGCGCGTAGAGCACGCCGTGCGCGGCGTGCGCGGCGAAGCGCTCCCAGCGCGCGTAGCTGCGCGGCAGAGGCGGCGGCGGATGGCCGATGCGCCAGAGGATGCGCAGCAGCACCAGCCCGAGCACCGTGATGCCGGTTGACTTGTGAGCATCGATGACCGGCCGGACCCACTCGTCGGGCAGGCTGTCGGCGCTCAGCGCGAGCGCGACGTTGGCGATGATGACAACGGCGACGAGCCAGTGCAGGACGACGGCCGTGCGGGTGTAGCGGTCGGTCGTGGAGACGAAGGACATCGCTCTATTTCACACCACGGCGAAACTTTGCACGCCGGGCGGTGTCCCTCTGCGTCCGCTGGTCTTCGTGCTGCGTAGCGTTCGTTGTTCTGCGTATGCTTCGCGCGGCCCGGCGTTCGGGTCTCGTGCCGCGACCTTCCGGCTCCTCTTCGTCCCATTCGTCCCTTGACCGATTCGCTCGCGCCGGCCCTGGCACTCGCCTCGTCGCGCCTCTCGCCGCCGCCGACTCCCGCGCGCAGCGCCGTGATCCACGGCGTCGTGCTCGCGGCGTGGGTGACGCTCTTCGTCCTCGCCTTCCGCCAGGGCGGCGTCTTCGCCTGGTCGGTGGGACTGGCCTACATCGCCTACGACACCGTGCTCCAGGCATTCGTCGGCTGGCAGACATGGCGTCTGCTGCGACCCGCGGCCGTGCCGGCGAGCGAGGGCGAGCGCTGCACGATGACGGTGATCGTCGCCGCGCACAACGAGGCCGCCGTCCTGCCGGCGACCATCGCCGCGCTGCTCGCCCAGACCGACGGCGCCGACGAGATCGTGATCGCCGACGACGGCTCGAGCGACGCGACCGGGGCGGTGCTCGGTGATCGCTATGCCTTCGCAGCGCCCGCACTCGGCGCCGAGAGCACGGTCCGCGACGGCGCAACGTCGCTCGTCTGGCTGCGCCTGCCGCACGGCGGCAAGGCGCGTGCGCTCAACGCAGCAATCCTGCGCACGCGGACCGACATCGTCGTCACCGTCGACGGCGACACGCTGCTCGACCCGCGCGCGCTGGCCGCGCTGCGGCGCGCCTTCTCGGCCGAGCCCGCGCTCGCCGGCGTCACCGGCGTGATCACGCCGGTGTGCCGGCCGACGCTCGCCGGCCGCTGCCTCGAGTGGTTCCAGACCTACGAGTACATCCGCAACTTCCTGTCGCGCTACGCGTGGATGAACCTCGACAGCCTGCTGCTCGTCTCGGGCGCCTTCGCCGGCTTCCGTCGCGCCGCGGTGGTCGAGGTGGGCGGCTTCGATCCGGCGTGCCTGGTCGAGGACTACGAGCTCATCCATCGCCTGCGCCGCCATGCCGTCGACCACGGCCTCGACTGGCGCTTTCGCGTCCTCGGCGACGCGCAGGCGCGCACCGAAGCGCCGGGCAGCGTCGGCGCCTTCCTGCGCCAGCGCCGGCGCTGGTTCGGCGGCTTCCTGCAGACGCAGTACTGGTACCGGGCGATGGTCGGCGATCGTCGCCATGGCTGGCTCGGCCTGTTGATGCTGCCGGTGAAGGCGGTCGACACGCTGCAGCCGCTCTACGGCCTGACGGCGTTCGCGCTGCTCGTCGTCTACGCCGCGATCGGACGGCTCGACGTGATCGCGCCCGTCGCCGGCGTCATCGGCGCCAAGATCGCGATCGATCTCGCCTTCCATCTCTGGTCGGTGCATCTCTACCGTCGCTGGGTCGACGACGCACAGCGCGCCAGCTTCGGCTCGGCGCTGTTGGCCGCGCTCGCCGAGCCGTTCACGTTCCAGCTGCTGCGCCACACCGGCGCCTTGCTCGGCTGGGTCTCGTTTCTCACCGGCAGCCGCCGCTGGGGCCGGCAGACGCGCTTCGGGCTCGACGTCGTCGAGGCCGACGGCGCGGCTGCCGCCGAGCTCACCGACCGCTCGCGCTGAGGCGGCAGAATCGCGCCCGGAGTCGGGCGATGGCAAGGAAACCAGCACACGTGAGCGAGACGCCGGCGACGCAGTCGCTGCGCCGTGCCGGCATCGCCTTCAGCGAGCACGCCTATGACTACGTCGAGCACGGCGGCACGGCCGAGTCGGCGCGCCAGCTCGGCATCGACGAGCACGCTGTCGTCAAGACGCTCGTGATGCAGAACGAGAAAGCCGAGCCGCTGATCGTGCTGATGCACGGCGACAAGCAGGTGAGCACCAAGAACCTGGCGCGCGCGATCGGCGCGAAGTCGGTCGTGCCGTGCACGCCCGAGGCGGCGGAGCGGGCGAGCGGCTACCAGGTCGGCGGCACGTCGCCGTTCGCGACGCGAAAGGCGCTGCCGGTGTTCGTCGAGGCGTCGGTCCTCGCGCTCGAGCGGCTCTACATCAACGGCGGCCGGCGCGGCTATCTGATCGGCATCGCGCCGCGCGTCCTCATCGAGCAGCTGCGGGCGACGCCGGTGTCGTGCGCGCTCTGAGCATGCCTCGCGTCGTCACGAACCCGGCGCGCACAATGGTCTGCATGACTCGGTCACCCGTTCGTGGACCCAGCTGATCCGACCCGCTGGCTTCGCCTGAGTGCGCTGCTCGACGAGGCTCTGGATCTCGCGGCCGACGACAGGGCCGCGTGGCTGATGCGGCTCGCAGAGAGCGAGCCGGAGCTGGTCGACGAGCTCGAGCGTCTGCTGGCCGACCATGCCGCCAGCGCGGCTGCGCGATTCATGACGGGTGGCGCAGGATCGATTCCTGTCGATCCCGGATTGGCTCGAAGCCTCGCCGGCCAGACGCTCGGCGCCTACACGCTCGAACGACCGATCGGCCAGGGCGGCATGGGCAGCGTCTGGCTCGCGAAGCGCAGCGACGGCCGCTATGCCGGCGAGGTCGCCGTGAAGCTGCTCAACGCTTCCCTGATCGGCCATGCCGGCGGCGAGCGCTTCAAGCGTGAAGGAAACCTCCTCGCCCGGCTCGTCCATCCCAACATCGCCCGCCTGATCGATGCCGGCGTGACCGCAGCGGGCCAGCCGTTCCTGGTGCTCGAGTACGTCGCGGGCGAACGGATCGACGACCACTGCGATCGCGAGAAGCTCAGCGTCGCGGCGCGGGTGCGGCTGTTCATCGACGTGCTGACCGCGGTCGCGCATTCGCACGCCAACCTGGTCGTCCATCGCGACATCAAGCCGATGAACGTGCTCGTCGCCACGGAGGGCGGGGTGAAGCTCCTCGACTTCGGCATCGCCAAGCTGCTCGAAGGCGAATCGCTGTCGGGCGAGGCGACCGAGCTCACGCGCGACGGCGGCCGCGCGCTGACGCCGGAGTACGCAGCGCCCGAGCAGCTGCTAGGCGAGCCCGTGACCATCGCGACCGACGTGTACGCGCTCGGCGTCCTGCTCTACCTCCTCCTGGCCGGCCAGCATCCTGCCAACGCGAGCGGCCGGTCGACCGCCGAGCTGGTCAAGACGATCGTCGACGTTCCGGCGCCTCGCCTGTCCGATACGGTCGACTCGATCAGGACGCCGCACGAGCACTCCCTGACCGCGAACGCCGCCAACCGGTCGGCGACGCCCGACAAGCTCAAGCGCCTGCTGCGCGGCGACCTCGACAACATCGTCGCCAAGGCGCTCAAGAAGAAGCCGGCGGAACGCTACGCGACGGTCGATGCGTTTGCCGACGATCTGCGCCGCTATCTGTCGCATCAGCCGGTGAGGGCGCGTGCCGACACGATGTCGTATCGGCTCGCCAGGTTCGCTCGCAGGAACCGCGCCAGCGTGAGCGCGGGCCTGCTCGCGATCGTCGCCGTCCTCGGCGGGCTGACGGCCTCGCTGTGGCAGGCCAGCGAGGCGCGGCATCAGCGTGACCGTGCCCTCGGCCTGCTCGCCCGCAGCAATGCAGTGACCGAGTTCTTCGAGTTCCTGCTGAGCGATGCCGGGCCGCCCGACCAGCCACAGACCGTCGGCTCGATGATGGCGCGCAGCGACTCCTTGCTGCGCAACGACTTCGATCACAACCCGGAGCAGCAGGCCGCCATCCTGCAAGCCCAGGCCTCCTACTACGTGACTGTCGGCGATCCGGCGCAAGCGGAGCCGAAGCTTCGACGCGCACTGGCGCTGGTGCAGGGAAGCGCCGACAGCGCACTGCGCGCGGAAGTCGGTTGCATGCACGGCTACGCGTTGTCGATGCTCGGCGACATCGCCGCCGGCACGCGACAGATCGAAGCGATGCTGCGCGAGCCGGACTTGGCCCCGCCTGCGGCTGCGAGCTGCCACGAGCATCTGGCGTTCGTCGCCGAGAACAGCGGCGATGGCCCGACCACCCAGCGCAACGCCGAAGCCGGGCTGGCGTTGCTGAAGACAGCCGATCGCGCCTATCCGCGCCTGGAGGCGTCGTTGCTGGGCGATCTGGCATTCGGCGAGCAATTGCAGGGGCGCAACGACGCCGCGAACCGCCTGTACGCCGAGTCGCTCGCCAAGCTGACTGCGATCGGTCGCGATCGCACTCCGCTCGCGGTGGGCATCCAGAACAACTGGGCGATCGCCAGTCTGGGCGCGGGCGACATCAGGCGCGGACTGGCTCTGTACGAACAGTCCGCCCGCGTCGTTCGCGAGCGCGATCCGCACAGCCCGCTGCCGAGCTATCTCAGCGGCAACCTGGCGCGCGCCCTCGAGCTGATGGGCCGCTACGACGAGGCACTGGTTCTCTACGACCAGACCGTCGCGGATGCGACGAAGAGCGACCGGCTCGACTCCAGGGTGTTCGGCCTGCTCGGTGCGGCCTCGATCCATTGCGAGCTCGGCGATGTGGCGCGCGCCGACAGATCGCTCGCCGACGCGCGTGCAGCCATGACCGGCCTCGTTCCGGCAGGCAGCCCGCCGATGCTCGCCGCCAGCGGGGTCGCGGGCAGGATCGCCCTGGCGCGGAGCCAGCTCGACGTCGCCGACAAGATCTTCTCCTCGACCCTGTCCGCCTTCGCCGCGAACAAGCAGCCGAGCGGCAGCGTGGTGATGCTCCACCTCTATCGCAGCGAAGTCGCCCTGCAGCAGCGGCGGACGGACGACGCATTGCGCGATGCGCACGAGGCGCTCGATCTGGCCAGAGCGCTCCAGGGCGGCATCGCCTTTTCGAGTCGCACCGGGATGAGCTGGCTCGCCCTGGCTGCCGCCTTGGCTCAGCAAGGCCGGGCCGACGAGGCGCACGCGGCCCTGTCCACCGCGCTCGAGCATCTGAAGAACGCCTTGGGCGACGACCATCCGACGACGCGGCGGGCGCTGCTGTTGCAGACCCGCATCGCGCGCCCCTGAATCCGCTGCGCCCAGGGGTTCACGCGCATTCCCGGCTGCGACGGTCCAGAATCAGCTGCCTCGCGCCCGCATCGCCGCCATGACCGCACTCTTGCCGCTGCTCGCCACGCTCGCCGCCTATCTGGTCGGCTCGCTGTCGTTCGCCGTCATCGTCAGCCGCCTGATGGGACTGAGCGATCCGCGCACCTACGGCTCGGGCAATCCGGGTGCGACCAACGTGCTGCGCTCGGGCAGCAAGACCGCTGCCATCCTGACGCTGGTGCTCGACGCGCTCAAGGGCTACGTGCCGGTCGTGCTCGCGGTGTACTTCGGTCCGCGCTGGGGCCTCGGCGAAGGCACGGTCGCGCTGGTCGCGCTCGCCGCCTTCCTGGGTCACCTCTGGCCGGTGTTCTTCCGCTTCAAGGGCGGCAAGGGCGTGGCGACGGCCGCCGGCGCGCTGCTCGGCATCGATCCGCTACTCGGCGCGGCGACGATCGCGACCTGGCTCATCATCGCCGCGTTCTTGCGCTACTCGTCGCTCGCCTCGATCGTCGCCGCAGTGTTCGCGCCGTTCTGGCAACTGCTGACGCAAGGTCCCGACCCGATCGCAGCGGCCGTCTTCGTGATGGGACTGCTGCTGCTCTGGCGCCACAGCGCCAACATCAAGCGCCTGCTCGCGGGCACCGAGAGCAAGCTCGGCAAGAGCGATGCGCCGGCGCGGCCGCCGCGGACGAAGACGCGGCGCGCGGCACGGCGCTGACCGCGCGCTGCCTCAGTAGCTGAGGCCCATCGCGTCGCGCACCTCGCGCATCGTCTCGCGCGCCACCGTGCGCGCCCGCTCGGTGCCGACTTCGACGATCCAGTGCACCTGCTTCGGATTGGCGAGATAGGTCTCGGCACGCTCGCGCCAGGGCGCCTGCTCGCGGATGATCGCGTCGATCACCGGCTGCTTGCAGTCGAGGCAGCCGATCGCCGCGGTCGTGCAGCCGTGCACGACCCAGGCCTTCGTCTCGTCGTTCGAGTAAACCTGGTGGAACTGCCACACCGGGCACTTCTCCGGATCGCCCGGATCGTTGCGATGGACGCGCGCCGGGTCGGTCGGCATCTTGCGGATCTTCTTCGTCACCTCGGCCGGCTCCTCGCGCATCGCGATGGCGTTGCCGTAGCTTTTGCTCATCTTCGTGCCGTCGAGCCCGATCAGCTTCGAGGTCTGGGTCAGCAGCACGTCGGGCTCGACCAGGATCGTCTTGCCGGTGCCGCGCAGATGACCGTCGAGCCGCTCGCGGTCGCCGCTCGAGAGCGATCCGCTCGCGGCGACGATCGAGCGGCCGAGCTCGAGCACGGCGGGGTCGCCGCCTTCGCGGTAGGCATGGCGCGCGGCCTCGAAGGCCTTCGCCTTGTCCTTGCCCATCTTCTTCACGGCAGCCTTCACGAGCTCGTCGAAATCGGGCTCACGGCCATAGAGATGGTTGAAGCGGCGCGCGACCTCGCGCGTGATCTCGACGTGCGGCGCCTGGTCGATGCCGACCGGCACGAACGCGGCCTTGTAGATCAGGATGTCGGCGGCCTGCAGCAGCGGGTAGCCGAGGAAGCCGTAGGTCGCGAGGTCGCGGTCCTTCAGCCGCTCCATCTGGTCCTTGTAGGTCGGCATGCGCTCGAGCCAGCCGAGCGGCGTGCCCATCGCGAGCAGCGTGAAGAGCTCCGCGTGCTCCGGCAGGCGGCTCTGGATGAAGAGCGTGACCTTGTCGGGATCGATGCCGGCGGCGAGCCAGTCGGTGACCATCTCGTAGACCGAGGTCTCGATCACCTCGCGCTCTTCGTAGTGCGTCGTCAGCGCGTGCCAGTCGGCGGCGAAGAAGAAGCACTCGTACTCGTCCTGCAGGCGCACCCAGTTCTTGAGCGCACCGTGCCAGTGGCCGAGGTGCATCGCGCCGGTCGGGCGCATGCCCGAGAGGACGCGGTGGCGCGCGCTGGTGTCGCTCGTCGAGACGGGTTGATCGCTCATCTGGAGGGTTCGGCCAAAAGGCGTCGATTGTAGGTTTCGCTCGAGGCCGGCCGATACACTCGTCGCCGCCGATGAAGCAGATCGTCATCCTTCTCTCCGGGCGCGGCTCGAACATGGAAGCGATCGTGCGCGCCTGCGCGAGCGAGCGCTGGAACGCGCGCATCGCCGCCGTGATCAGCAACCGCGCCGATGCCGCCGGGCTCACGTTCGCGAAGGACCGCGGCATCGCCACGGCCGTCGTCGACCACCGCGCCTTCGCCGCGCGCGCCGACTTTGACGCCGTGCTCGCCGCCGAGATCGACGCGCGCGCGCCCGACGCCGTCGCGCTCGCCGGCTTCATGCGCATCCTCGGGCCTGCGTTCGTGCAGCGCTTCGCCGGGCGGCTGATCAACATCCACCCATCGCTGCTGCCGGTGTTTCCGGGGCTGCACACGCACCGGCGCGCGATCGAGGCGGGATGCAAGGTCGCGGGCGCGAGCGTCCATTTCGTGACGGCCGACCTCGACCACGGCCCGATCGTCGCGCAGGCGATCGTGCCGGTGCTGCGCGACGACGACGAGGACACGCTCTCGGCGCGCGTGCTCGCGCAGGAGCATCGCCTCTATCCCCTCGCGCTGCGCTGGCTCGTCGACGGCAAGCTCGATGTTCGCGACGGCCTCGTCCGGCATCGCGACGGCACGCCGCAGCTGATCGGCGTCGACGGAGCTCCGCAGGGCTAGTTGGCGAAGAACCCGGCCGCGGCGTTGATCGAGAACGCCAGGATCGTCGTGTTGAAGACGAACGACAGCACTGACTGGAACAGCACGAGGCGGCGCATCTCGCGCGTCGTGATGCCGACGTCAGAGGTCTGCGCCGTGACGGCGATCGTGAACGAGAAGTACAGGAAGTCGGTGTGGTCGGGCTCGAAGGTCTCGCTCGAGCCCGGGAACGTGAGGCCGTTGTCGGGCTCGGCGCCGTAGTACGCGGCGGCGTAGGTCAGGCCGAAGAGCATCGGCAAGAGCAACCACGAGCCGACGACGGTGACGAACGCGAACAGCAGCGGCGTCAGCATGTGGTTCGGGCCAGCGGCCTTGGCCGCGATGAGCTCGAAGACGATCGCGACGAGGCTCATCACGGACGCGAGGACGACGATCGACAGCACGATCGGGGCGCTCTCGGCCTGCGCCAGCGCCAGCGGCTTGATGTGGCCGGAGTCGGCGTGCAGCAGCGTGATCGCGACCCAGACCAGGTACATCCAGCTCAGCACATTCCAGCCGAGAAGAGCGCGCGTGAGCAGCGACACGTCGGCCGGCCACACCGCGCCGGCGAGCACGCCGACGATCGCGCACACCAGCAGGCGCCGGTGCGCGAGGATGTGGCCGGGAGGCTTGGCGGGAGGAGAGGCGGGAGTGCTGCGGGTCACGGAGTCGCTCGATGACGCCACCAAAAAGGCCAGCGCGAGCCCCGCAAGGATAATCGCGCCGATGCACCCGACCGCCCTGCTCGAGGCCGACACCGAGCTCGTGCACCGCGTGCTGCGCTTGGAGCATCCGGCCGACCGCATCGTCGCCGACTTCTTCCGCGAGCAGCACGCGCTCGGCGCGCGCGACCGCAAGACGCTCGCCGACGGCGCATACGAGTTGATGCGCCGGCTCCCGTACTACCGCCATCTCGCGAGCTCCGCCAACGGCGGCAAGGGCGAGATCGAGCGGCGCCTGGCGATCCTTTCTTGGCAGGGCAACGAGGGCGTCCTGCGTGCCGCCCTCGACGAGCGCGAGCGCGAATGGGCCGAGCGCTGCAGCGCCTTCGATCGCGATGCGTTGCCGGCGCGCCTGCGCCACAACCTGCCCGAGTGGCTCGCCGAGCCGCTCGAAGCCCGCCTCGGCGACGAGTTCTGGGTCTGGGTCGCCGCCAGCGAGCTGCCGGCACCGCTCGACCTGCGCGTCAACGCGCTGAAGGCCGATCGCGACGGTGTCCTGGCGCAGCTCGAGGTCGCGGGCATCGTCGCGACCGCGACGCCGTACTCGCCGCTCGGCATCCGCGTCGAGGGCAAGCCCGCGCTGCACAAGCTCGCGCTGTTCGAGCAAGGCCTCGTCGAGATCCAGGATGAAGGCAGCCAGCTGCTCGCGCTCGCGGTCGGCGCGAAGCGCAGCGAGATGGTCGTCGACTTCTGCGCCGGCGCCGGCGGCAAGACGCTCGCGCTCGGTGCGCAGATGAGGAACACGGGACGCCTCTATGCCTTCGACATCTCCGGCCATCGGCTCGCGGCGCTCGGGCCTCGGCTGCAGCGCAGCGGGCTCGGCAACGTCCACCCGGCGCAGATCGCGCACGAGCGCGACGAGCGCGTCAAGCGCCTGGCGGGCAAGGTCGATCGTGTCCTCGTCGATGCGCCGTGCACGGGCTCGGGGACGCTGCGCCGCCATCCCGACCTGAAGTGGCGGCAGTCGCCCGAGACGCTCGCCGCGCTCGCGCCGCAGCAGCGCGACATCCTCGCCGCGGCGTCGACGCTGGTGAAGCCCGGCGGTCGGCTGGTCTACGCGACCTGCAGCGTGCTCGATGCGGAGAACGAAGAGGTGGCGTGCGCGTTCGATGCAGCGCACGGCGACCGATTCGTGCGCCTTTCCGCTGGTGAGTGCCTGCAGCGCGCGCAGGTGGCGCAGGTCGAGAGCCTGGTCGACGGCAACGATCTGCGCCTCTGGACGCACCTTCATCAGACCGACTGCTTCTTCGCGGCGGTCTGGGAAAGACGTTGACATTCGTCGATACGGCACCAGATCACGATTGGAGCCGTGATTTCCCGTCGCTTTCAAAGGGCATCCGCACGGACCGGTCGAATAGAATCGACGCTCTTCAACGCGAGTGCGAAAGACTTGGATGGAAGTGATCAGCGCTGTCTTCAATGCCGTGGTCGACTGGCTCGCGCACGGCTTTTCCGGTTTTAACGGCTGGGAGATCGTCGCCTACACGCTGGTCACGACGCACATCACGATCGCCGCGGTCACCATCTTCCTGCACCGCGCGCAGGCGCACCGCGCGCTCGACCTGCACGGCATTCCGTCCCACTTCTTCCGCTTCTGGCTGTGGCTCGGCTCGGGCATGGTGACCAAGGAATGGGTCGCCATCCACCGCAAGCACCACGCCAAGTGCGAGACCGTCGACGATCCGCACAGCCCGCAGACGCGCGGCATCAAGACTGTGCTCCTGCAAGGCAGCGAGCTCTATCGCACCGAAGCCAGGAACCAGGAGACGCTCTCCAAGTACGGTCACGGCACTCCCGACGACTGGCTCGAGCGCAACCTCTATTCGCGCTACAGCTGGGAAGGCGTCGGCCTGATGCTGATCCTCAACTTGATGCTGTTCGGCGCGATCGGCGCGACGGTCTGGGCGATCCAGATGGTCTGGATCCCGATCACGGCAGCCGGCATCGTCAATGGCATCGGCCATTTCTGGGGCTACCGCAACTTCGAGGCGTCCGACGCCAGCCGCAACGTGCTGCCCTGGGGCATCGTGATCGGCGGCGAAGAGTTGCACAACAACCACCACACGTATCCCACGTCGGCCAAGTTGTCGGTCAAGCCGTATGAGTTCGACATCGGCTGGGCCTACATCCGCGGCCTCGAGATGCTCGGCCTGGCGACCGTTCGCAAGACCGCGCCGCAGCTCAAGCTTGGCGCCGTCAAGCCGGTCGCCGACGACAAGACGCTCGAGGCGATCATCGCGAACCGTTACGAGGTCATGGCCAACTACGCGCGCAGCTTGCGCCGTGCCAGCCGGGCCGAGGTGCAGCGGCTGAAGGGCGAGGGCGTCGATACCGATCGCCTCGACGAGATGCGCGTGGCGCGCCGCTGGCTCCATCGCGACGACGACAAGATCCCCCACGCCGTCAAGGCACAGGTGGCCGGTGCGCTGGCGTCGAGCCCGTACCTCGCCAAGCTGGTCGCGATGCGTGAAGAGCTCCGGCTCCTCTGGACGCGCACCAATGTCTCGGCCGAGCAGCTCGTCGTCGACCTGCAAGCGTGGCTGCGCAAGGCCGAAGAGAGCGGCATCGCCGCCCTTCAGGAATTCGCCCTGCGCCTGCGCGCCGCTCACGCCTAAGCGATACGCCGACGCAAACAAAAAGGGTCGCCGCGGCGACCCTTTGCATTTGCCTGAGACAAAACGGGGTCGCGCAGCGACCCCGTTTTGAATTCAGCGAAGCGTCCTGTTACTTCAGCTTCGTTTCCTTGTAGCTGACGTGCTTGCGCGCCACCGGATCGAATTTCATCATCTCGATCTTCTCCGGCGTCGTCTTCTTGTTCTTGTCGGTCGTGTAGAAGTGACCGGTCCCGGCGCTCGATTCGAGCTTGATCTTCTCGCGTCCACCCTTGGCCATGACTGATCTCTCTTTCCGATGTCTTTAAATTTCGCCGCGCGCGCGCAGGTCGGCGACGACCTGCTCGATGCCGACCTTGTCGATCATCCTGAGCCCGGCATTGCTGGTGCGGATCCGCACCCAGCGGTTCTCGCCCTCGACCCAGAACCGGCGATAGTGCAGATTGGGCAGGAAGCGGCGCTTCGTTTTGTTGTTGGCGTGGGAGACGTTGTTCCCCACCATCGGGCGCTTGCCCGTGACCTGACAGACGCGTGCCATGACGCTTCCTCCGAAAGTGAAACTGCAGCCCGCGCCGGTAGCGCCGCCTGCAAAGCCCAAAATTATAGCCCGCGCCTGACAGGAGTCTGCACAGCCACAGAATCATGGCCATGAAAGCTGCGCGTTTCGAGTCGGCAGGCATACGTTTGCCCATCGCCCTGGGGTTCGTCATGCCGGTGTTCGTCCTCTCCCTGGCGATCCCCCATCTCACCCGCACCAACGGCACCCTGCTCGGCGCGCTGCTGTCCTCGCTCGTGGCCTGTGGCCTGGGCGTGGCCGCCTACGTCGCCTATGTGCGCCGGATCGAGCGGCGGCCGGTGACCGAGCTGGCGCTGCCGGGGGCGGGCAAGGAGATCGGCAGCGGCTTCGTTCTCGGCGCGGCATTGTTCGCCATTGCCATCGGTACGCTGGCGCTGCTCGGCGACTACAACGTCCACGGACGGCACGACCTCGCGATCGTGGCGATTCCCCTCGTGGCCGCGATCGGCACGGCGTTCATCGAGGAGATCGTCTTTCGCGGCATCGTCTTTCGCATCGTCGAGGGCGCGCTCGGCACCTGGATCGCGCTGATCCTGTCGTCGGCGATCTTCGGCCTGCTCCACCTCGTCAATCCGCGCGCGACGCTGCAGGGCGCGGTGGCGATCGTGTTCGAGGCCGGTGTGATGCTCGCCGCCGCCTACCTGCTGACGCGCCGCCTCTGGCTCCCGATCGGCATCCACGCCGGCTGGAACTTCACCCAGGGTGGCATCTTCGGCGTGTCGGTCTCCGGTCAGCCGTCGGGTGGCCTCCTCGACGGGACGCTGAGCGGCCCGGAGTGGCTCTCGGGCGGCGTCTTCGGTGTCGAGGCGTCGATCGTCGCCGTGATCCTCGGCATCGCGCTCGGCACCACCCTGCTCGTCATGGCCTGGCGGCGGGGGCGGTTCATCGCTCCGTACTGGCGCCGCGTCCGGCCGGCCACGATGGCGGCAGTGGATGCCTAGGACTGTTCGAGGAACCGCTGCGCATCGAGTGCCGCCATGCAGCCGGTGCCGGCGCTCGTGATCGCCTGACGGTAGACGTGGTCCTGGACGTCGCCCGCCGCGAACACGCCGGGCACGCTGGTCATCGTCGCCATGCCGTCGAGGCCGCTCTTGCTCAGGATGTAGCCGTCGCGCATCTCCAGGTGGCCCTTGAAGATGTCGGTGTTGGGCTGGTGGCCGATGGCGATGAAGCAGCCGGTGACGGCGAGCTCCGACGTCGCGCCGTCGCTGGTGCTGCGCAGGCGCACGCCGTTGACGCCCTTGGCGTCGCCGAGCACCTCGTCGAGCGTCGACCACAGGTGCAGCTGCATCTTTCCATCTCCACCTTGGCCATCATCTTGTCGATCAGGATCGCCTCGGCGCGGAACTTGTCGCGTCGGTGGATGACGTGCACCTTCGACGCGATGTTCGAGAGATAGAGCGCCTCCTCGACGGCCGTGTTGCCTCCGCCCACGACGCACACCTCCTGGCCGCGATAGAAGAAGCCGTCGCAGGTGGCGCAGCCGCTGACGCCGCGGCCCATGAACGCTTCTTCCGACGCCAGCCCGAGGTACTTGGCCGACGCGCCGGTGGCGATGACGAGCGCGTCGCAGGTGTACTCGCCCGAGTCGCCGCGCAGTGTGAACGGACGCTTGCCGAGTTCGACCTCGTTGATGTGGTCGAAGACGATCTTGGTGTCGAAGCGCTCGGCATGCTTCAGGAAGCGCTGCATGAGGTCGGGGCCCATGACGCCGTCGACGTCGGCCGGCCAGTTGTCGACGTCTGTCGTCGTCATGAGCTGGCCGCCCTGGGCGATGCCGGTGACGAGCATCGGCTTCAGGTTGGCGCGCGCCGCGTAGATCGCCGCCGTGTAGCCGGCCGGGCCCGAGCCGAGGATCAGGACGCGGGCGTGGTGTGAGGGCAGTGGCATGGCATCAAATGAACGCGAAGGGAAGAGTGGTGTGGCCGTGGCGCCGCAAGTCTGACATGAGGTCGAATCCGGGTGGCATCAACGCTCTTAATGGTGACAATAGCCTCACTCCGTGCGGCGTGAGATGTGCCACCGTCGCGCGGCGCTGCGACCGCAACCAGAAAGAGAAAGGCTCCTCCGATGGCGATGCTCTCCAACCTCGATCTCATCCGGCGCGTTCCGCTCTTCTCCCTGCTGACCAACGACCAGGCACAAGGTATCGCGGACAGCGTCGTCAAGCGGCGCTTCCGGCGTGGCGAGATCGTCGTCGAGCATGGCAAGAAGTCGAACGCCCTGTTCATCCTGCTCACCGGCAGGGCGCGCGTGCTCACCGCCGACTCTCGCGGCCGAGAAGTCATCCTGGCCGTGCTCCAGTCGGGCGACTACGTCGGCGAGATGAGCCTGATCGACAATGAGCCGCACTCCGCGACCGTCCGCGCCGAGGTCCAGACCGACATGCTGATCCTTGGCCGCGCCGAGTTCGCGCGCTGCCTGCCCGAGAACTCGAGCCTGTCGTACGCGATCATGCGCGGCCTCGTCCAGCGTCTGCGTAGCGCCGACAGGCAGATCGAGTCGCTGGCTCTCCTCGACGTCTACGGCCGGGTCGCGCGCACGCTGCTCGACATGTCGGAGATGGAAGGCGAGGTCAAGATCATCCGCAACAAGGTCTCGCGCCAGGATCTGGCCAAGGTCGTCGGCGCGTCGCGCGAGATGGTCAGCCGGGTCATGAAGGACCTCGAAGGTCGCGGCATGGTCCAGACCCAAGAGAATGGCTGGGTGATCATCAAGGAACAGCTCACGGGCTGACCGCCATCGGCCGTCGTCCGGGGCGTTGCGCCGGATGACATCGCCGACAATGCCGGATGACTTTTCCTCTGGGTTCGCTGCGCGCCGATGGCGCGGACGTGACGCCTGACCAGCGCGATTCGTCGGCTTCTGCTCCCGGCTGGCGCGTCCAGGCGGCGCTGCTCGTCGGCGCCGTCGCCTGGCTCCTCGCGGTGCTCGCGCTCTCGACTCACAACGCCGGCGATCCCGGCTTCTCGACGTCCGGCAACGCCAGCCAGATCCGCAACGGCGCGGGCGTCTTCGGCGCCTGGTTCTCGGACTTCGCCTTCTTCGTCGCGGGCTACTCGGTGTGGTGGGCGGTGCTGGTCGGCGCACGGGCCTGGCTCGGCGCACTCGCGCGTTCGCTCCGCGCGGCCGGCGGCTCGTCCTCGGGCGGCGCGGAGACGGGGCTGCCGGCATGGACCATGGCCATCGGCCTGGTCCTCCTGCTTGCCGCGAGCGCGTCGCTCGAATGGACGCGCCTCTATCAATGGGAAGCGCAGGTCGCCGGCGGCAACGCGGGCGGCATTCTCGGTCTGGGGCTCGGCAAGCCGAGCCAGAGCCTGCTCGGCTTCGCCGGTTCGGGCGTGCTCTGGATCGCGGGGCTGGTGGCGGGCCTCTCGCTCGCCTTCCGCTTCTCGTGGCTGCGCGTCGCCGACGCGCTCGGCACGGCGATCGAGAAGCTGCGCACGCGCCGCGTCGAGCGAATCGAACGCGCAGAAGATGCGCGCCTCGGCGCCGAGGCGATGCGCGAGCGCGACGAGGTGCTCGAGGTCGAGCACGAGCTCCAGGAGCAGCACCTGCCGCTGGTGATCGAGCCGACGCTGGTCGACGTGCCGAAGAGCACGCGCGTCGTCAAGGAGCGGCAGAAGCCGCTCTTCAGCGAGCTCGTCGACACCAAGCTGCCGCAGGTCGACCTGCTCGACTCCGCACCCCAGCGTGTCGAGTCGGTTAGCGCCGATTCGCTCGAGATTACCTCGCGGCTGATCGAGAAGCGCCTGAAGGATTTCGGCGTCGAGGTCCGTGTCGTCGCCGCGTCGCCGGGCCCGGTGATCACGCGCTACGAGATCGAGCCTGCGGTCGGCGTCAAGGGCGCGCAGGTCGTGAGCCTCGCCAAGGATCTGGCGCGGTCGCTCAGCCTCGTCTCGATCCGCGTCGTCGAGACGATTCCGGGCAAGACGACGATGGCGCTCGAGCTGCCCAACGCCAAGCGCCAGACGATCCGCCTCTCGGAAGTGCTCGGTTCGCAGGCGTATGCCGACTCGGGCTCGCAGCTCACCATCGGCCTCGGCAAGGACATCGTCGGCAATCCGATCGTCGCCGACCTGCAGAAGATGCCTCATTGCCTCGTCGCGGGCACGACCGGCGCCGGCAAGTCGGTGGGCATCAACGCGATGATCCTGTCGCTGCTCTACAAGGCCGAGGCGCGCGACGTGCGCCTGATCCTCATCGATCCGAAGATGCTCGAGATGAGCGTCTACGAAGGCATCCCGCACCTGCTCTGCCCGGTCGTCACCGACATGAAGCAGGCCGCCAACGCGCTCAATTGGGGTGTGGGCGAGATGGAGCGGCGCTACAAGCTGATGAGCAAGATGGGCGTGAGGAATCTCGCCAGCTACAACAAGAAGATCGCCGACGCGAAGGAGAAGGGCGACTCGATCGGCAATCCGTTCAGCCTGACGCCGGAAGCGCCCGAGCCGCTCGAGCGGCTGCCGTTCATCGTCGTCGTCATCGACGAGCTCGCCGACCTGATGATGGTCGTCGGCAAGAAGATCGAGGAGCTGATCGCGCGGCTCGCGCAGAAGGCACGCGCGTCGGGCGTGCACCTGATCCTCGCGACGCAGCGGCCGAGCGTCGACGTCATCACCGGCCTGATCAAGGCCAATATCCCGACCCGCCTGTCGTTCCAGGTGTCGAGCAAGATCGACTCGCGCACGATCCTCGACCAGATGGGCGCCGAGGCACTGCTCGGCATGGGCGACATGCTCTACCTGCCATCGGGCAGCGGCACGCCGATCCGCGTCCACGGCGCCTTCGTGAGCGACGAGGAGGTGCATCGCGTCGTCGCCTATCTGAAGAGCCAGGGCGAGCCGAACTACATCGAAGGCATCCTCGAAGGCGGCGTGCTCGAGGGCGAAGGTGGCGACGCGATGGGCGATGCCGCCGGCGCGGGCGGCGAGAGCGATCCGATGTACGACCAGGCGGTGGGCATCGTCCTGCAGCACCGCCGGGCGTCGATCTCGCTGGTCCAGCGCCATTTGCGCATCGGCTACAACCGTGCCGCGCGATTGCTGGAACAAATGGAGAAATCCGGGCTCGTATCGGGCATGGCGACTAACGGCAACCGCGACATCCTCGTGCCGGCGCGCGCGCAATGAGGCGCCTCGTCGCCGGCGTGGCATTGCTCGCGGCGTTGATGCTCGCAGCGACTGCCGCCCACGCCGATCCGATCGAGACCCTGCGCGGCTTCGTGCGCGACGTGAAGAGCGGCCGCGCCCAGTTCACGCAGACCGTCACCTCGCTCGATGGCGCGAAGAAGAAGAGCTCGAACGGCAGCTTCGAGTTCTCGCGCCCGAACCGCTTCCGCTTCGCCTATGGCAAGCCGTTCGAGCAGACCATCGTCGGCGACGGCGAGAAGGTCTGGATCTACGACGCCGACCTGAACCAGGTGAGCTCGAGGAAGCTCGGCAACGCGCTCGGCGCGACGCCCGCGGCGCTGCTCGCCGGCGGCTCGCTCGACAAGGACTTCGATCTCGCCAACCTGCCGCCGAATGATGGGCTCGAGTGGGCCGAAGCGAAGCCGAAGATCAAGGACGGCGCGTTCCAGTCGGTGCGTGTCGGCTTCAAGGGCAAGGACCTGGCGGCGATCGAGATCCTCGACAGCTTCGGCCAGAAGTCGCTCCTGCGCTTCACCGGGTTCGTCGCCAACGCCGCGGTCGAGGCCGACACGTTCCGCTTCACGCCGCCGCCGGGCGCCGACGTCATCGAGCAGTGACGATCGGCGGCTGAGCGCCGCTAGCCGACGCGCGTCGCGATCAGCACCGCGTTCGTTCCGCCGAAGGCGAACGAGTTCGAGAGCACGGCATCCAGAGTCGGACTCTCGCGCGCGACACCGGTGACGAGATCGATCGCGAATGCAGGATCGGTCTCGCGCACATGCGCCGTCGGCGGCAGGCGGCGGTGATGCAGGGCGCGCAGCGCTGCGAGCAGCTCGACCGCGCCGCCGGCGCCGAGCAGGTGGCCGTGGATCGCCTTCGTCGAGCTCACCGGCACGCCGCGCGCGCCGAAGATGCGCGCGAGCGACTCTGCCTCTGCCGCGTCGCCGGTGGTCGTCGCGGTGCCGTGGGCATTGACATAACCGATGTCCGACGCGGCGAGGCCGGCGTCGGCGAGCGCGGCGGTCATCGCCCGTACCTGGCCGGCGGCGTCGGGATTGGTGATGTGGACGCCGTCGCAGTTGGTCGCGTAGCCGGCGAGCGTCGCCTCGATCGTCACGCCGCGTGCCCGCGCGTGCTCGGCAGACTCGAGCACGAACGCGGCCGCAGCCTCGCCGAGCGCGAAGCCCGCGCGGTCGGCGGCGAACGGACGGCACGACGCGGCGACCGCGGCCGCATCGCCCGCGCTCGCGCCGAGCGCCGTCAGCACGCGCATCGCCTGCCAGCTCGCGAGCACCCCGGGCGTGAGCATCGCTTCGCTGCCGCCGGCGATGGCGACGTCGATCCAGCCCGCGCGGATCGCCCGCATCGCCTCGCCGATCGCGACCGCCGACGAGGCGCAGGCGCAGGCGTACGCGAGCGCGGCGCCGCGTGCGCCAAAGAGGAGGGCGATCTCGGCGACGGGCGCGTTCGGCATCGTCGTGACGACGCTGGTCGGGCGCATGCGGCGGCGGTCGGCGTAGACCGTGCGGCACGTCGCCTCGAAGGTCGCCGCGCCGGCCATGCCGCTGCCCCAGAAGATGCCGAGGCGTTCCGGGTCGAAGCGGCCGGCCTCGAGACCGGCGGCCCGAGCCGCGTCGCGCGCGGCGAAGAGCGCCATCGCGCTCGCACGGTCGAGCGGCACGCGCGAGGGTGCGACCACTGCGGCGGCGTCGAAGTCGGCGGTCGCGACCGGCACCGGCGGCAGATCGATGCCCGGCAGATCGATCGGCTGCGCATGCACTGCCGATCGGCCGGCGAAGAGCGCGTCGTCGAAATCCACGAGCGACTTGCCGATCGGGCTCACAACGCCCGTCCCTGTGACGGCGATGGGTGCACCGCGCCAGGCACGCGGTGCTTGAGAGGTCGGGCGATTCATGCGGGCACGGGCAGCCGGGTGAGCGGGCGCACATCTTATGTCCCGCGCCCGGTGCCGCTTGCGCGTCGGGGGCAGAATCGACGCGGCTCGCGGGCAGCCGCGTCCTCGATTCCCTTGCCGTGCCGCCGACCTCTCTCGACCTTCCCTTTGCCGACGACACCGGCGCCGCACCACTCGCCGAGCGGCTGCGGCCGAAGACGCTCGACGACGTCATCGGCCAGCAGCACCTGCTCGGCCCCGGCAAGCCGCTGCGCGTCGCCTTCACGTCCGGGCGGCTGCATTCGATGATCCTCTGGGGCCCGCCCGGCACCGGCAAGACGACCCTCGCGCGGCTGATGGCCGATGCCTTCGACGCGCAGTTCATCGCCATGTCGGCGGTGCTCGGCGGCGTCAAGGACATCCGCGAGGCGGTCGAGCGGGCGCAGGCGGCGCGCACGTCGGGGCGAGCGTCGGTCGTCTTCGTCGACGAGGTGCATCGCTTCAACAAGAGCCAGCAGGACGCCTTCCTGCCGCACGTCGAGTCGGGACTGCTCACCTTCATCGGTGCGACAACGGAGAACCCGTCGTTCGAGGTCAACTCGGCGCTGCTTTCGCGTGCGACGGTGCACGTGCTGAAGCCGCTCGAGGAGGCCGACCTGCAGACGCTCCTCGGCCGTGCCCAGGCGATGCTCGACGCGCCGCCCCTGGCGCCGGCCGCCGAGGCCCGGCTCGTCGGCTACGCCGATGGCGATGCGCGCCGCCTGCTGAATGCCTACGAGAACCTGATCGCGACGGTGCGCTCGCAGCAGCCGTCACGCGTCAGTGACGATGCGACCGAATCAGGCGATCGCGACGCCGCGCCGATCGACGAGGCGATGCTCGAGCAGGCGCTCGGCGAGCAACTGCGCCGCTACGACAAGGGCGGCGAGCAGTTCTACGACACGATCTCCGCGTTGCACAAGGCGGTGCGCGGCAGCGATCCGGACGCGTCGCTCTACTGGTTCGTGCGCATGATCGACGGCGGCGTCGATCCTCGCTACGCGGCGCGCCGCCTGGTGCGCATGGCGAGCGAGGACATCGGTCTGGCCGACCCGCGCGCGCTCCGCCTCGCGCTCGACGGCGCCGAGACCTACGAGCGCCTCGGCTCGCCCGAAGGCGAGCTCGCGCTCGCCGAGGTCGTCGTCTATCTCGCGATGGCCGCGAAGAGCAACGCCGTCTACATCGCCTACAACGCGGCCCGCGCCTACATCAAGGCCGATCGCACGCGGCCCGTGCCTTTGCGCCTGCGCAACGCGCCGACCTCGCTGATGAAGGGCCTCGACTACGGCAAGGGCTATCGCTACGCCCACGACGAGGTCGGCGCGTTCGCGGCCGGCGAACGCTACTGGCCGGACGACATGGAGGCGCAGACCTTCTACCGACCTGTCGAGCGCGGCCTCGAGATCTCGATCGGCGAGCGCCTCGCCGAGCTGCGCCGCCTGAACGACAAAGCCGCCGGCCACAAGCCTCAGTAGGTGCGGTTGATCTTCGTCGGTGAGCGGTCGAAGACCGCGTCGGGCACGAAGAAGTCGCCCTGCAGCGGCGCGCCGCCGGCGTGCGGCGCGTAGCGCGAGAAGTCGTCGACGCCTTCTGCGCGAAGCACTTCCTCGTCGATGAAGAACTGGCCGCTGAACGCGCGCGACGGCCGCGACAGCACGGCCCAGGCCGCGTCGGCCATGATCTCCGGCGTGCGGCACGCCGCGGCCATCGCGTCGCCGCCGAGCGCGAAGCGCACCGCGGCGGTGTCGATTGCCGTCAGCGGCCAGAGCGAATTGACGGCGACGCCGCGCGCCTTGAACTCCGCCGCCATGCCGAGCGTGCACAGGCTCATGCCGTACTTGGCCATCGTGTAGGCGACGTGCGGCCCGAACCACTTCGGGTCGAGGTCGAGCGGCGGCGAGAGGTTCAGGATGTGCGGATTCGAAGACTTCAGCAGGTGCGGCAGCGTCGCCTTCGAGCACAGGAAGGTGCCGCGCGCGTTCACCTGGCTCATCAGGTCGTAGCGCTTCATGTCGGTGTCGAGCGTCGACGTCAGCGAGATCGCGCTCGCGTTGTTGACGCAGACGTCGATGCCGCCGAACGCGGCCACCCCTTGCTCGACGGCGGCGCGCACCTGCTGCTCGTCGCGAATGTCGCAGACGACAGGCAGCGCCTTGCCGCCGGCCGCCTCGACCTCGGCCGCAGCGGTGTAGATGGTGCCCGGCAGCTTGGGATGCGCCTCGGCCGTCTTGGCCGCCAGCACGATGTTCGCGCCGTCGCGCGCGAGCCGGCAGGCGATCGCCAGGCCGATGCCCCGGCTCGCGCCCGAGATGAACACGGTCTTTCCTCGGAACGTCATGGTGTCCTCCCTGTTGTGATCCGCCGAAGCCTTGTCCACAACGACCCGGAAGTCAACGGGGAGCGGCCCCGCTCGTCCATGGGGCCACTCCCTAGCCGGTGGCAGGGGAATTGCTAATAGAGTCCCCTCGCCATGGATATCTTCGTCCAACAGATCATCAACGGGCTCGTGCTCGGAAGCGTCTATGCGCTCGTCGCGCTCGGCTACACGATGGTGTACGGCATCATCAACCTCATCAACTTCGCCCACGGCGAGGTGCTGATGGTCGGTGCACTCACCAGCTGGACGGTCGTCACGGTGCTCGCCGGCCTGGGGCTCCCCGGCTGGGTGCTGCTCTTGCTCGGCCTCGTCGCCGCGGTCATCGTCTGCTCGGCTCTCAATTTTGCGATCGAGAAGATCGCCTACCGGCCGCTGCGCAACGCCCCGCGCCTGGCGCCGCTGATCACCGCGATGGGCATGAGCCTGCTCCTGCAGACGCTGGCGATGATCATCTGGAAGCCGAACTACAAGTCGTTCCCGATCCTGTTGCCGGGCGATCCGCACGTCGTCTTCGGCGCGGTGATCAACAACGTGCAGATCCTGATCCTGGTGATGACGGCGGTCACGCTCTCGGGCCTGATGTACCTCGTCAACAAGACCAAGCTGGGCCGAGCGATGCGGGCCACGGCCGAGAATCCGCGCGTCGCCGCGCTCATGGGCGTGCGTCCCGACACCGTGATCTCGGCCACCTTCGTGATCGGCGCCGCGCTCGCTGCGCTGGCCGGCGTCATGTACGCGGCCAACTACGGCTCGGTGCAGCACACGATGGGTTTCCTGCCGGGCCTCAAGGCGTTCACGGCGGCGGTGTTCGGTGGCATCGGCAACCTGCCCGGCGCGATGGTGGGCGGCGTGCTGCTGGGCTTGATCGAGTCGCTGGGGGCGGGCTACATCGGCGCGTTGACCGGCGGTGTGCTGGGCAGCCACTACCAAGACATCTTCGCCTTCATCGTGCTCATTCTGGTGCTGACCTTGCGACCGCAGGGCTTGCTCGGCGAGCGTGTGGCCGACCGCGCCTAAGGAGAGCTGTGATGAACTTCAAAAACAACAAACTCGCGCTGGTGCTGATGGCGGCCGTGGCCCTGCTGATCTTGCCGCTGTTCGCCCAGCACTTCGGCAATGCGTGGGTGCGCATTCTGGATGTGGCCCTGCTCTACATCCTGCTGGCGCTGGGCCTGAACATCGTGGTCGGCTACGCCGGCCTGCTCGACCTCGGTTACGTGGCCTTTTACGCGGTAGGGGCTTACATGTTCGCGCTGCTCGCCTCGCCGCAACTGACCGACACGTTCCCCGCCATCAAGGCGATGTTCCCCGGCGGCGTGCACATGCCGTTCTGGGTCGTGATCCCGCTCGGTGCCGCGTTGGCGGGGTTGTTCGGCGTGTTGCTGGGCGCGCCCACGCTGAAGCTGCGCGGCGACTACCTGGCCATCGTGACCCTGGGTTTCGGCGAGATCGTGCGCGTGTTCCTGAACAACCTCGACGCGCCGGTCAACATCACCAACGGGCCGAAGGGCATCGCGCAAATCGACCCCATCAACATCTTCGGCTGGAACCTGGGCAAGACCACGCATTTGTTCGGCTTCGACATGTCGTCGGTCACCAACTACTACTACCTGTTTTTGGTGCTGGTGGTGATCAGCGTCTTCATCTGCTATCGGTTGGAGCGCAGCCGCATCGGCCGCGCCTGGATGGCCATTCGTGAAGACGAAATCGCTGCCAAGGCGATGGGCATCAACACCCGCAACCTGAAGCTGCTGGCCTTCGGCATGGGTGCCACCTTCGGCGGTGTATCGGGCGTGATGTTCGCGACCTTCCAGGGCTTCATCTCGCCCGAGTCGTTCAGCCTGCAAGAGTCGGTGATGATCGTTGCGATGGTGGTGCTGGGCGGCATCGGCCACCTGCCGGGGGTGATCCTGGGGGCGCTGCTGCTTTCGGCCTTGCCCGAGGTGCTGCGCAACGTGGCCGGCCCCTTGCAGGCGATGACCGGCGGGCGGCTCGACGCGTCCATCCTGCGCCAGTTGCTGATCGCGCTGGCCATGATCGGCATCATGCTGGCCCGCCCGCGCGGCCTGTGGCCTTCACCCGAACACGGCAAGGCCGCACCTGCGTCCGTGGCCCTCAAGTAAGGAGACGGGCATGGCTGAAACCATACTGAAAGTCGCCGCCGTCTCGAAGCGCTTCGGCGGCTTGCAGGCGCTGTCGGATGTGGGCATCACCATCGAGCGGGGCCAGGTGTACGGCCTGATCGGCCCCAACGGTGCCGGCAAGACGACCTTCTTCAACGTCATCACCGGGCTCTACACGCCCGATGGCGGCAGCTTCGTGCTCGGCGGCGAGCCTTACACGCCGCAGGCCGTGCACCAGGTGGCGATGGCGGGCATTGCGCGCACCTTCCAGAACATCCGTTTGTTTGCCGAGATGACGGCGCTTGAAAACGTCATGGTCGGCCGTCACATCCGCACCAGCTCTGGCTTGCTCGGTGCGGTCTTCCGCACGCCGGGTTTCAAGGCCGAAGAGGCCGCGATTGCCCAGCGCGCGCAAGAGCTGCTC
>JAYTHL010000176.1:0-1621 GCA_043732605.1 Rhizobacter sp.
CCGAGATGGGGCGCGGCGTCGCGACCGGGCACTTCACCTCTGCGCCGTATTTCCAGACGATCGATTCGGATCTCAACCGTCGGTGCCTGGAGCGCTTTCGTCAGCGAGTCGGCGGCGACTGCGTGCCCAACCTGTGCTGGGAAGCAGCCTACTTTCAACTCCACATCTTCGCGGAAGCGTTTCGGGATGCCGGCTCCGGCGATATTCAGGCGCTCATGCCTTCGCTCCTCGGACGGGAGTTCGACGCCCCCCAGGGCCGCGTCAAGATCGATGCGAACAATCACCACACGTGGGTGCATCCACGTATCGGCCGCGTCGACGAGAACGGCCAGTTCACGATCATCCGCGCGGCGACGAGAGCGGTCCAGCCGGATCCGTATCTGGTGACGCACCTGCTGGCCGACTGGGCAATGAAGCTCAGCATTCCGGAGCTCTGACTCTTGGAGCACAGCGCGGAGCGGCGGCGTCTGGGCCGAACCACGCCCGCGCTGCTCAAGGACCTCCGGTCGTTGCGTGTCGCGGTGCTGCATCCGGACGATGCCGATGGCCGACAGCTGGCGCAGCAGCTGCAGCGGATCGGTTGCCAGATCCAGGCCTTCTGGCCGCCACCGCCTGCCCTGCCCGACAACATCGACGTGATCTTTCTGGCGGTCCGACCCGACAGCATCGACAGCGGCTGGGCCTGGCTCGCGGGCGACGACCTGCCCATCCTGATCGCGGTCGTGACCTACGAGAATCCGACCATCGTCGAGACGGTCCTGCATGTGCGCGCGAAGGCGGTCCTCGCATCCCCGGTGCGGTCGTTCGGCCTGCTCTCCGCGCTCGTGGTGGCCAGACAGGTCAACGATGAACTGAAGACCCAGGCGCGAAAGCTGCGCAAGCTCGAGGCCAAGGTGCTCGGGGCCCGCCAGATCTCCGAGGCAAAAGCCATCCTGATGCGAACACGGCAGATCTCGGAGACCGCCGCCTACGACCTGATCCGGGACCAGGCCATGAGCAAGCGCGTGACGACCGAAGAGATCGCGGCGGCGATCATCAACGCCAACGAGATCATGTCGCTGGGCCTGTAGCGACGACGCACAGCCTGCATGTGCCGCGTTCTCAGTACGACGCCGGCTCCGCCGCGGCGAGATCGCGGAAATAGCGGATCGTTCGCCGCAAACCCTCGTCGAGCGTGGTGCCGGCCGTCCAGCCGTTGAACACGGCCCGGGCCAGCGTCGTATCGGGCTGGCGCTGGCGCGGATCGTCCGATGGAAGCGCCTCGAAGACCAACCTGCTCGTCGAACCCGTGAGGGCCAGGACCGACGTTGCCAACTCGAGGATCGTGAACTCCGCGGTGTTTCCGAGATTGATCGGCCCGGTCACGTCGTCGGCGGTGGCCATGGTTCGGATCAGGCCTTCGACGAGATCGTCGACGTAGCAGAAGCTGCGCGACTGCGAGCCGTCGCCGTAGATCGTGATGTCAGCGCCGCGCAGCGCCTGGACGATGAAGTTCGAGACCACGCGGCCGTCGTTCGGGTGCACGCGCGGCCCGTAGGTGTTGAAGATCCGCACGACCTTGATGCGCAGCGCGTGCTGGCGCCGATAGTCGAAGAACAGCGTCTCCGCACAGCGCTTGCTC
>JAYTHL010000177.1:0-1617 GCA_043732605.1 Rhizobacter sp.
GATGCAGCAGGCGATCTACACGAGCAAGAACAGCGGCCACTTCGGCCTCGCCTACGAGGCCTACACGCACTTCACGAGCCCGATCCGGCGCTATCCCGACCTGCTCGTGCACCGCGTGATCAAGGCGCTGCTCGAGAGCCGTCGCTATCCGATCGGCGCGCTCGCCGAAGAAGAGCCGGCGAAGAAGGCGCGCCTGGCCAAGGCCGTGAAGACGGCGAAGTCGGCCAAGCTGGGCTCGGTCGCGCCGCCTGCGCTGGTGCCCGGTGGTGAGCTCGAGGCGTGGGAGATCGCCGGCGCGCACTGCAGCGCCAACGAGCGCCGCGCCGACGAGGCGTCGCGCGACGTCGAAGCCTGGCTCAAGTGCCGCTACATGCGCGAGCATCTCGGCGAGGAGTTCGGCGGCGCGGTCACCGCGGTCACGAGCTTCGGCCTCTTCGTCGTGCTCGACGGCCTCTACGTCGAAGGACTGGTGCACGTCACCGAGCTCGGCGGCGAGTACTTCCGCTTCGACGAGATCCGGCAAGAGCTGCGCGGCGAGCGCTCGGGCCTGCGCTACGTCGTCGGCACGCGGGTGCGCGTGCAGGTCAGCCGCGTCGACCTCGACGGCCGCAAGATCGACTTCCGCATGGTCCGCGAGGGCGAGGACGCGACGGCGATTCCACGCACGAAGCGCGACAAGGCCGTCGAGCGCACCGAAGCGGCGACGAGCGAGATCGTCGCGCTCAAGGACGCCGATCGCGTCGTCAAGGCTGCGGCCAAAGCCAAGACCCGTGCCGGCTCGGGCTCGGCGTTGCGGCCGGTGCGCGCGAGCAAGTCGGCGGTCAGGAAGACCGCGAGCGGCCGGGGCCCGGCGCGCGGCACGACGCGGCGCTGAGCGCATCACTTTTCAATCGACAGGAAGAGACGAGAGATGACGATTCGATTCGACGGACGGGTGGCGATCGTGACCGGCGCGGGCGGAGGGCTCGGCCGGCAGCATGCACTTGCGCTGGCGGCGCGCGGCGCCTCGGTGGTCGTCAACGACCTCGGCGGCACGCTCGACGGCAGCGGCGGCGCGCCGACCGCGGCCAACGCGGTCGCCGACGAGATCCGCGCCGCGGGCGGCAAGGCGATCGCCAACGGCGCCTCGGTCACCGACTTCGCTGCGGTGCAGGCGATGGTCGCGGCGGCAATGACCGAATGGGGCCGCGTCGACATCCTCGTCAACAACGCCGGCATCCTGCGCGACAAGAGCTTCGCGAAGATGGAGATCGACGACTTCCGCGCCGTCATGGACGTCCACCTGATGGGCGCCGTCCATTGCACGAAGGCGGTGTGGGAGACGATGCGGGCGCAGAACTACGGCCGGATCGTGATGACGACGTCGTCGTCGGGCCTGTTCGGCAACTTCGGTCAGTCGAACTACGGCGCCGCCAAGATGGCGCTCGTCGGCCTGATGCAGACGCTCTCGATCGAGGGCGCGAAGAACGACATCCGCGTCAACTGCCTCGCGCCGACAGCGGCGACGCGGATGACCGACAAGCTGCTGCCGGAATCGATGCTGCGCCTGCTGGAAGCGGGCGCGGTGACGCCGGGCCTGCTGGCGCTGGTCGCGGAAGGCGCGCCGACGCGCGCGAT
>JAYTHL010000178.1:0-5661 GCA_043732605.1 Rhizobacter sp.
GAAGTTGCTGGGCAACGCCGCCAAGCCGATCCCCGTCAGCACCGACCTGCTCGCCTTCCTCGACCAGACCAAACGGCTCGACTTCATCAAGCAATGGCAGGCGGCCATGAAAGCCGGCAAGTAGGCATGGACACGTTCTCTTTCAGGCGAAAGATCATGGGCAACAGATTTCTTGGTGCACTGGCAGCGGCGGTATTCCTCGGCTTCGGCGTCCTCCCTGTCCACGCCCAGACGGATCGCGCGAGTTCTGCGACATCGGCCGGCTCTGCTGCGCCCGGTTCGTCGACCTCCGCTGCTCGCGAGGGCAAGCGCCGGGACGCGGCGACGAGGCGAAATGCGGCCAATTCGACGGGCCGAGACCTGTCCGACGGCGACGCTGCCGGAGCCTCCAGTTCACGTCCGCCATCAGCGTCCTCTCGCACTGAGATCAAGCCAGCGCCGAAGATTCGAGACAAGGGAGACACGTCGCGCGATTTGTCGGACGGAAGTACCTCCGTCCAGCCAAGCGTGGGTTCGGCGAGCTCCACGGCGACGTCAGCCAAGGGCCTGAAACGCCATGCCGGCGCGAAGGGTGGAGATGGCGCCAACGCGACGGGGCGTGACCTGTCCGATGGCTCGGCCGACACCTCGGCCATCCGCAAGTAACTGAACAACCTTCCGCGACGCGGCCCCTTTCGCAGGTCAGTGGCGAGCCGCGCTCTCCACTCGCGGCCCATGTCGATTGCGTTGGTGCAAATCGTCGCGGTGCCGCATGCGTCGATGCAGTCGCCACGGCGAAAGCTCTCGCGACCGCCATTCGGAGTGATGCCATGTGCACTCCTATCGCGACTGAAGCTTGGACGCTCGAACTGTGCAGTCCGGCCATCTCGAGATCGCGCTGCACCGGCAGCGTCGCCATGTCGAACGCGTCGCAACGGAAGAGGACCTACAGAGGGACGGGCTGCTGTCTGGTCTGCGTTTTTTTCAGGGCATGGGAGGTTGGTTGACACGTCCGTCGACCGACATGCCCGATACCAGCTTTCGACTCGGCGGCTCGCCGCGCAGGGGCGCTGACCATCCAACGGCACATGAACAAACAGCGCAGAAGTCCAGTCGAGCAGGGCTTGAGCAAGGTCCCCGAAGTCATCTTCTGGTTCTGGGTCATCAAGATCGCCGCCACGACACTGGGCGAGACCGGCGGCGACTGGGTGTCCATGTCGCTCCAGCTCGGCTATCTCGTCGGCTCGGCAATCTTCGCGGTGATCTTCGTCGCGCTGGTGTAGAGCCAAGTGAACGCCGAGCGCTATCGTCCGGTCCTCTATTGGGCGACGATCGTGGCCACGACCACCCTCGGCACGACCTTGGCCGACTTCGCCGACCGATCAGTCGGTCTCGGCTACCCCGGCGGCGTGGCCATCGTCACCACTTTGCTCGCGGCCAGTCTTGCGGTCTGGTATTGGAGCGAGGGCACAGTCTCGGTGCAGAGCGTCACCCGACCGAAGGTCGAGTGGTTCTACTGGGTGACGATCCTGTTCTCGCAGACGCTGGGCACCGCGCTCGGGGATTGGATCGCGGGATCCGATCGAGGCGGGCTCGGGCTCGGTTACGAGGTCGGGGCCGTCCTCTTCGGAGCCGGCCTGATCGCCCTCGCGGCTTTGTACTTCTGGACCCGGACCTCGCGCACGCTGCTGTTCTGGCTCGCGTTCGTCATGACGCGGCCGCTGGGTGCGACGCTCGGCGACTTGCTCGACAAACCCCTGAGCGCCGGCGGCCTGAATCTCAGCCGTCTCTACGCTTCGCTCGTCCTGCTCGCCTTCATGGCCGCCTGCATCTATTTCATTCCGCAGCGCGCGGCTCGAGCCGGCGACGTCACACCGTGAAAGGTCGCTCAGGCCGCAGGGCGGGTTCTTCGCGTTGACGACCGGCGTCCACGAGGAGCGCAGGGGTCGCTGGCGAGGGGTCGCGCCGAGCACCGCTCGCGCCGCGACGGGCGCGTTTCGCGCCGTTCGCCAGCGCTTCGTCGCTTCAGGCTCGCGGCCGCCCGGCGGCGCGGCGACATTGCAGGCATCGGTTGCCGTCGCGCACCTTGTCACCGGAGCCAGCCATGTTGATGCACATCCTCTCCTCGACGCCCACCTGGGTCTTCGTCCTCTTCGCCGTGCTGCTCGCTCTTGGCCTGCGCCAGACGCGGACGTTGCGCGCCGGCCTGACGCGGATCGCAATCCTGCCGGTGGCGATGAAGACGCTTGCCGTGGTCGGCGTTGTCTCGGCCTTCGGCGGCGCGTCGGTGGCGCTGGTCGCCTGGATCGCCGCCGCGGCGGTCGCGGCCGCCATCGTCCTCGGCCGACCGCTTCCGGACTCGACCCGGTTCGACGCGTCGACCCGCACCTTCGAGATCACGGGCAGCGTCGTGCCGCTCGCCTTGATGATGGGCATCTTCTTCACCAGGTACGCCGTCGCCGTCCAGCTCGCGATGCACCCCGCGCTCGCCCACCAGACCGACTTCGCGCTTGCCGTCGGCACGCTCTACGGTGCCTTCAGCGGCATCTTCGCGGCACGCGGGATCCGTCTCTGGATGCTGGCGCTGCGCCAAAGCCCGCGCGGCAACGCCAGCATCGCCGGCTCGGCGGCCGCGGCCTGAACGCGAGGATCGGCGCGCGGCCTCAGTAGTGGATGCTGCGCGGCACGCCGCCGCCCGCCGCGATCGCGTCGCCGTTGATGGCGATCGACTTCGGCGAGGCCAGGAACACGACGACACTCGCGACTTCCGAGGCGTCGACGAGATGGCGGATCGAGTTGGCGCCGGCCATCCGCGCGAGGATGTCTTCCTCCGTCTGGCCCTGCTCCTTCGACTGTGCCCGCACGAGTCCCTCCGTGCGCTCGGTCCGGGTCAGTCCGGGATGGACGACGGTGACGTTGATGCCGGCCGGGCCGAGCTCGTCGGCCAGGTTCTTCGACAGCGCCGCGACCGCGACGTTGCGCATGCTGCCGACGGCGTTGCCCGACTGGCGCGCGGCGAGGCCGCTGACGTTGACGATCCGGCCCCAGCCGCGATCCTTCATGCCCGGCGCGACCTCGCGTGCGACGCGGATGTAGCCCATCACCTTGACGTCGATCTCTCGCTGCAGGAACTCGGCCGAGATGTCGGCGAGCCGCGGCGGCGCGGCGTAGCCGCCGGGCTCGGCCGCGGCGTTGATCAGGATGTCGATGCCGCCGCCGAGCGAGCGCACCGCGTCGGCCACGGCGCGTGCGACCTGCGCGTCGTCGGTGGTGTCGGCGACCACGGCCACGACCGTGCGGCCCGAGGCGTCGCGCAGCTCCTTGGCCGCCGCCTCGAGTCGGGCCGGATCGCGCGCCAGGATGGCGACGTCGGCGCCTTCGAGGGCCAGCGCTAGCGCGACCGCCTTGCCGATGCCGCGGCTGCCGCCGGTGACGAGCGCGCGCTTGCCTTGCAGTTCCAGATCCATCTCGTCTCGCGGTGGCAATCGTTGGGAGTGCCATCGTAGGGCTTGCCGCCGCGCGACGTGCTCAGCGCGGATCGGGCGCGAAGCGCGGGAACGGATCGGGCATCGCGTACGTCGGCGCACGGCCGATCACGCCGGCGGCGACGAGGTTGGCGTGACTGTCGTAGCGCACCTGCACGACTTCCGACGGCTGCGTGCTCGCGCGCTCGAACGCCGTCTGCGTCGTCGGCGAATACTCGCGTTCGCCATGGCCGGTGCCGAGCTTGTCGGCCTTGGCGAACGAGTCGCGCTCGCGCTGCGCGGGCGACGGCGGCGCCGTCGCCGACGGAGCTGCTGCCCGATCGCTCGCGGCGGCATCGGCCGAAGCGCCGAGACGGCCGCTCGACTGCGCCGAGGCCTCGGCGCGGCGTTCGGGCTCGCGGCTGTCGCCGTGGTCGTCCTTGCGGCTCGATACCGACGGCTGCGGCTCGAACGGCCGCTGCACCGTCTGCGGCACGCGCTCGCGGAACACCGCGGCGCCGATGACGCCGACGTTGTCGGGCCGGTCGGTACGCGCCGCGTAGGAGTCGGGCAGGGCGGTGAAGTAGAAGGCCGCCGCCTCGGTGTAGCTCTTGCGCCAGCCCGTGATCTCGGCCGACTGCCAGGGCGCGAGGACGTAGCCGGTCTGACCGACGGCAGCCGTGTCGCCGCTGACGGCGTTGACGCCGTCGATCGACAGCACGACCAGCACGCGGACCGGCGAGCGGTTGGTGAGGCGCACGGCGTAGCGGTCGCCCGGCCGCCCGGCGACCCAGGTCGCGCCGCGATGGCGCCAGGTCGAGAGCTGCTCCTGGCGGTCGCGGTCGACGATCTGGACATCGACGATCGAGCCGACTGCCTGCGCCGGCGGCGCGGCACAGGCGGCGAGCGTGGCGGTGGCGAGGAGTGTGAGGACGAGGCGACGGGTCGGCATGGCGATTCTCCGGACGAAGGGGTGACCTCCTCTTGAACGGCCGTCGACCGCGAACGGGGTGAACTGCTCGCGCCGCCGCTTCCGCCGTCGGCTATCGCTCCCCGGCCGCGCCCGGCGCGGGCGGCCAGAAGCAGCAGGTCGTCCAGGCCAGGCTCAGCGCTTCGTCGAGCACCGTCTTCGTGCCGTGGCTGGTGCGCCACCAGTGCGCGAGGTCGTAGGTGCGCGGCGTCGCGGCGAGCATGCCGACATCGACCGAGGGGCCGAACGCGAGCCGGTACACGGCGCGCGAGCGGCGCGAGTGGACGCCGACCGAAAAGACGTCGATCGCGTCGGGCGTCAGGCCTTCGCGCCGGATCCAGTCGCGGACGACGACGGCGCTGAGGAAGGTCCGGTCCTCCTCGGTCGGCGGTGAGGGCGCGATCGCGACGGGCACATCGGCCAGGCCGTGACGCTGGAGGTAGCCGGCGGCGCGCTCGGCGAAGGTCTTCGCGGTGCGCTCCTCGCGCCAGCGGTCGATCGGGCCGCCCGAGGTGACGATGCGCTCGTAGCCGCCGCGCCTGAACGCTGCGGCCGCGTCGTCGAGCGAGTCTTCGTCGAGCCAGCCCTCGACGACAAGGACGCGCGCGCCGTGTCCGTCGCGTCCGTGCGCGGGCTCGTTGATGAAGAGGAAGCCGCCGACGGCGCGTGCCGCCAGGACGAGCCCGGTCAGCGCGATGGCCGAGAGGAGCAGCGTGCCCCACACGGTCGGCAACCAGACCGTTCGTCGGCGAAAGAGGCGAGGCACGAGAGGGATCCTGGAAGCGCGAATCGCGACGGCCGGATTCTCACCGTGAACTTTCGCACGCGAGCCGCCGCTTGGCGCTCCGCATTCCTGCGGGCGCGCCGATATCGAGCTCATGACGAAGACGCCGCAATTCATTCGCCCCGCCCTCGCTGCTCTGCTGGCCGCCCTGTCGGTCACGTCGGCACACGCGATGCCCATCGCTGCCGGCAGCTACGCGAACACCGGCATGGGCGCCGAGTTCGCCTCGCCCTACGACAACCTCTCCATCGACGGTCGCAACTTCGACGTCGCGCTGACCGGCGCGCCGATGCAGGTGTCGCTGGCCGACTATTCGTTCGAGGTCGGCCCGAACTGCTACGGGTGCAGCCTGAAGCCGTCGTTCGACGCTCTGCTCGACGTCACCATCGGCGGGGTCACGCGCCAGATCGACCTGCCGTACGCCTGGAGCTCGACCGGTCCGAGCGACTCGCTCACCTTCGCGA
>JAYTHL010000179.1:0-5651 GCA_043732605.1 Rhizobacter sp.
TTCAGCTATCCCTTCAACCTCACGCAGCAGCCGGCCTGCACGATTCCCTGCGGCCTCACCGCCGACCGTCTGCCGATCGGACTGCAGTTCGTCGGCCCGATGTTCGGCGACGCGCTCGTGCTGCGCGCCGCGCGTGCCTACGAGACGGTGCGGCCGATCGCGCGGCCCGACCTCGCCGCCTTGCGGCCGCGAGCCTGAGCTGGCCTTGCCCGCATCCGCGCGACAACCCGGCGGCCAGGCCACGGCGCCGACGCTGGAGCTCGTCGACGAGAACGGCGCGGCCGTGCTCTACCTCGGCGGCGGCTGGCGCGTCGCCGACAGCGAGCGCATCGCCGACGATGTCGCGCGTCTCGCGCTCGCGCCCGATGCGACGATCGTCCTCGACGGCAGCCGCCTCGCGCAGATGGACACCTCGGCGGCCTTCACGTTGATGAGCAGGTTGCCCGCGAACGCCCGGTTCAGCGTCCGCGCCATGGGCGCCGACGAGACGCGGCTGATCGAGCTGGTGCGCAGCAGCATGCGCGCCGAGCCGGTCCGCGCCCAGCTGAAGCGACCCGGGCTCGTGCAGAAGATCGGCGAGGCGCTCGTCGACACGGCGGCCAAACTCGGCGGGCACACCGCATTCATCGGCGAGGTCGCGGTCCAGCTGCTGGCGATCCTGCGCCGGCCGTCGCTGTTCCGCTTCAAGGAGACCGTCGCGCAGTTCCAGTCGGTGACTGTCGAGGCAGTGCCGATCGTCATCCTCGTCACGTTCCTGATCGGCGTCGTCTTCGCCTACCTGCTCGGCGTGCAGGCGCAGCGCTACGGCGCGACGATCTTCGTCGTCGACGGCGTCGGCCTAGCGATCTGCCGGGAGCTCTCGCCGATCCTGGTGGCCGTGATCGTCGCCGGGCGATCAGGCGCGGCGTTCACGGCACAGATCGGGTCGATGAAGGTGCAGGAGGAGACCGACGCGATCAGCACGCTCGGCCTCTCGCCGATCCAGGTGCTCGTCATTCCGCGTCTCGTCGCGATCGTCGTCGGCCTGCCGTTGCTCGTGTTCGTCGGCGACCTCGCCGGCGTCGGCGGCGGCGTCCTGATCGGCGCGCTTCAGCTCGGCATCTCGCCGCAGTCGTTCGTCTCGCGGCTGCACGCCGTGCTGCCGCTCAGCGCGCTCGTCATCGGCATCGCCAAGGCGCCGGCGTTCGCCGCCTTCATCGCCATGATCGCGTGCCGCATGGGCATGTCGGTCGCGCGCGATGCGAGGAGCGTCGGCGAGCACACGACCTCGACCGTCGTGCAGAGCATCGTCTGGGTGATCGTGCTCGACGCGATCTTCGCGGTCACGCTCCAGAAGCTCGACATCTGATGGACACCGTCCTCGAGGTCGTCGACATCGTCACCCGTTTCGGCAGCGACACGGTGCACGACGGCGTTTCCTTCTCGATCCCCCGCGGCGAGGTCGTCGCGCTGATCGGCGGCAGCGGCACGGGCAAGTCGGTGCTACTGAAGGAAATGATCGGCCTGATGCGGCCGACAAGCGGGCGCGTCCACCTGCTCGGCACCGACGTGCAGGGTGCGAGCGAGGACGAGATGAATGCCCTCCGGCGCCGCTTCGGCATGCTGTTCCAGGACGGCGCCCTCTTCTCGTCGCTGAGCGTCGCCGACAACATCGCCGTGCCGCTGCGCGAGCACACGTCGCTGCCGGAGTCGCTGATCGCTCCGCTGGTCGGCTTCAAGCTCTCGCTCGTCGGCCTCGCACCCGACGTCGGCAAGAAGGCGCCGTCGCAGCTCTCGGGCGGAATGCGAAAGCGCGTCGCGCTCGCCCGCGCGCTGGCGCTCGAGCCGGAAATCCTGTTCCTCGACGAGCCGACCTCGGGCCTCGACCCGATCGGCGCGCGCGCCTTCGACACGCTCGTGCGCACGCTCTCCGACAGCCTCGGCCTGACCGTCTTCATGGTCACGCACGACCTCGACACGATCCTGTCGATCATCGACCGCGTGATCGCCCTCTCGACCGGCAAGGTCGTCGCCAACGGATCGGTCGCCGACGTGCGGCGCACCGAGCATCCTTGGATCCAGGAATACTTCTCGGCGCGAGCCGCACTCTCCGGAAAGAGCCCCTGATGGAACCCGAAGCCAAGTACACCCTCGTCGGCGCCTCCGCCCTCGTCCTCGTCGGCCTGCTCGCCGCGGTCATCGTCTGGCTGCTCGCCAGCGGCAAGCGCGAGGAGCTGCAGGGCTACACGATCTACTTCGCCAAGCAGTCGCTCGAGGGTCTCGAGGTGCGCAGCGACGTGCGCATGAAAGGCATCCGCGTCGGCGCCGTCACCGGCTTCTCGTTCTCGTCGAACCGGCCGGGCACGGTCGAGGTGACGATCGGCATCTCGCCGAAGGCGCCGGTGCGCACGAGCACGCGGGCAGTCGTCGACCGCAACCTCGTCACCAGCCTGGCCACCATCCGGCTCGTCAACGGCGACGAGACCAGCCAGCTCGTCGAGCGCACCGAGACGGGCGACCCGGCGCCGGTGATCGCCGAGGGCTCGTCGCAGCTGCAGCAGTTCTCCGACACCGCCAACCAGCTCGCGGCGCGCGCCGACGAGACGATGAGGCGCATCAACACCCTCCTCTCGAACGAGAACACCGCGACGATCAGCGCGACCCTCGTCAACCTGCGGGACCTGACCAGGCACGCCGGCGTCGCCATCGATCATCTCGACCGCACCGTCGAGTCGATCGGCCGCACCTCGGAGCAGGCTCGCGTCGCGCTCCAGGGCGTGGGCGGCGACGCGCACAGGATCGCGCTCACCGTCGACGCGCTCGGCACCGAGGCGACGACGAGCCTGAAGGCGATCACCGGCTCGACGACGCGACTCACGACCGACATCTCGCACATCGCAGACGCGTCCGAGGCGCTGCTCGGCAACAGCGACCTCGAGGTGCGCTCGACGAGCGCCCAACTGCGCGCGACCGCCGCCGCGCTCGGCACGACGGCGCGCAAGTTCAACGACCCGCGCGCCGCCGTGTTCGGCCCGGCCGCCGAGAACATGGGCCCGGGCGAGGGGCGGCGATGAAAGCCCTCGTCGTCGCCCTCGCGGCCCTGCTCGCGGGCTGCGCCGGCTCGGGACCGCACGAGCCGTTCCGCTACTTCGTGCTCGATGCGCCGGTCGTCGCTCCAGCCGCGCCGGCGGCGTCGACGGCTGCGCCGATCGACGCCACGCTGCTCGTCCTGCCGACCGTCGCCGCGTCGTTCTACGCGACCCAGGAGATGGCCTACAGCAAGACCGAAGGCACCCGCGCGTACTACCAGTTCAGCAGCTGGACCGAGCCGCCCGACACCGCGGTGACGCGCGCCCTGATCGCACGCATCGACGCCGGCCATGTCTTTCGCACCGTCGCACTCGCGGGCAACGGCATGCGCGGCTCGCTCGTGCTCTCGACCCAGCTGCTCGAGATCTATCACGACGCGTCTTCGAGCCCCGGCACCGCGAAGATCGTCGTCGCGGCCGAGTTGCGCGAGCCGGCGAAGCGGACGATGGTCGCGCGCCGCACCTTCAACGTCGCCGTGCCCGCGACGTCGTTCGACGCCGCCGGCGCGGCGCAGGGCTTTCGCGCCGGCCTCGGCCAGCTCGGCGACGAGATGACGGCCTGGCTGGCGACCGTCGCGCCGGCGAAGTAGGCAGCGCCCGCGTCAGGCCGGCGTGGCGATCGCCCGATCGACCACCGCCTGCGCTTCGGCCAGGATGCGCTGCAGGTGGTCCTTGCCGGCGAAGCTCTCGCCGTAGATCTTGTAGATGTCCTCGGTGCCCGACGGCCGCGCCGCGAACCAGCCGCTCCTGGCGATCACCTTGATGCCGCCCAGCGCCGCACCGTTCCACGGCGCGGCGCTCAGCACCTCGACGATCGGCTCGCCCGCGAGCTCGGTCGCGCCGAGCTGCGCGGGCACGAGCGCGGCGAGCTGCTTCTTCTGCTGCGGCGTCGCCGCGGCGTCGAGGCGATCGGAGACGGGCGTGCCGAGCTCGGCCGTGAGCACCGCGTAGAGCTCGCCCGGATCGCGACCGGTGCGCGCCGTCATCTCGGCCGCGAGCAGGCACGGCGCGATACCGTCCTTGTCGGTCGTCCAGACCGTGCCGTCGCGGCGCAGGAACGACGCGCCAGCGCTCTCCTCGCCGCCGAAGCCGAGCGAGCCGTCGAGCAGGCCCGGCGAGAACCACTTGAAGCCGACCGGCATCTCCTGCAGCGTGCGGCCGAGGCGCGTCGCGACGCGGTCGATGAGCTGCGTGCTGACCGCCGTCTTGCCGACGCCGGCCGCGGCCGGCCACCCGGGCCGGTGCCGGAACAGGTAGTCGATCGCAACCGCGAGATAGGCGTTCGGCGCGAGCAGCCCCGCACCCGGCGTGACGATGCCGTGGCGGTCGTGGTCGGTGTCGCAGGCGGCCGCGATGTCGAAGCGGTCCTTGATGTCGAGCAGGCGCTGCATCGCGTAGGGCGAGGACGGGTCCATCCGGATCTGGCCGTCCCAGTCGAGCGTCATGAAGCGGAAGGTCGCGTCGATGGCGTCGTTGACCACCGTGAGATCGAGGCCATATGTCTCGGCGATGCGCGGCCAGTAACGCACGCCGGCGCCGCCGAGCGGGTCGACGCCCATCCGGACGGTGGCGCCGCGGATCGCGTCGAAGTCGATCACGTTGGCGAGGTCGGCGACGTAGGCAGAGACGTAGTCGTGGCGATGCGTCGTCGATGCGGCGAGCGCCTTCGCGTAGGTGACGCGCTGGACGCCGTCGAGCCCGGACGCGAGCAGGCCGTTGGCCGCCTTCTCCATCCACGACGTGATTTCGGTGCCCGCCGGTCCGCCGTGCGTCGGGTTGTACTTGAAGCCGCCGCTGTCGGGCGGGTTGTGCGACGGCGTGACGACGATGCCGTCGGCGAGACCTCGATTGCCGTTTTTCATGCGGCCGCGGTTGTAGACCAGGATGGCGTGCGAGATCGCGGGCGTCGGCGTGTATTCGTCGTCCTTCGCGATCATCGTCTCGACGCCGTTGGCGGCAAGCACCTCGAGCGCTGTCGCCGCCGCCGGCTGCGACAGCGCATGCGTGTCGATGCCGAGGAAGAGCGGGCCGTCGATGCCGTTCTGCCGGCGCCAGTCGCAGATCGACTGCGTGATCGCGAGCACGTGCGCCTCGTTGAACGAATCGGCGAACGAGACGCCGCGGTGGCCCGAGGTGCCGAAGGCGACACGCTGCGCGGCAACCGATGGGTCGGGGCGGCCGGTGTAGTACGCGGTGACGAGCCGGGCGACGTCGACGAGGACGGAGGCCGGCGCGGGCTTGCCGGCGAGAGGACTGATGCGGGTCGACATGGAAAGGCGTGCTGTGAACAGCGAGGCGAGGTTCGTCGTCCAGTCTAACGACGATCCGATGACGACACGCGCAGCGGGCCGGCGCCGTCGCGTGGAAAATATCGACGGATGATGTTCAGTTACTTCGAGCGCCGCATCCGGCCCACGGTCGTTCCGACCGCGCCGCCGCCGCAGGGTCTCATCGCCTTCTACTGGCACTTCGTGCGCCAGACCCGCGGCCTCTATGCGGCGATGTTCGTCACCGGCCTGGTCGTCGCCCTGATCGACACCTCGATTCCGGTCTTCATCGGCAAGCTCGTCGGCCTCATGCAAT
>JAYTHL010000180.1:0-1610 GCA_043732605.1 Rhizobacter sp.
CCGGCCTTCAGCGCCGACCGGCCGGCGACGTAGTCAGCGTCGGCCAGCAACGCCTGGTCGTCGCCGTCGCCGGACGGCGCCGAGACGGCGGCGCCCGCCATCAGCAGCGCGACAGCCGCCGCACGCCAAGTGCACGCCAGTCTCACTTCTGCGCCAGCCAGGTCTTGGCGCGGCTGACCTCGGGCAGCGCCGTGTCGGCGTCGCGTGTCAGCTCCACGAGCCGGGCGTAGTGCGCGCGAGCCTTGTCGCGCTCGCCCGCGGCGTCGGCCGCCGCCGCGGCGCCGGCATAGGCGCGCAGGCGGTTCGGCTCGCGCACCTGTGAAGTCTCGAATTCCTTCAGCGCGGCTGACGGCTGCTTGAGCTCCAGCAGCATCTCGCCCAGCAACTCACGCGCCGGCAGCACGCGGCCCGGCGTCACGATGTGCTTCTCGTTGCGGTCTTCCATGTCGGCCGCGGCTCGCATCAGCTTGTGCGCTTCGTCGCTCTGGTCCTTGGCCTTGGCGATCCAGGCCGCTGCCACGAGGCGCTGCACCTCAACTTCGGTGGCCCAGTAGTTGTTCTTGGCCTCAGTGAGCGCCTTGTGCTGCGCTTCGAGCTTCTGCGCCTCTTGCTCGGCGGCCGCGACGTTGCCCATGCGCGCGGCGCCGAGCGCGCGCGCGAAGGTCGTGATCGCCTCGCAATGCGGAAACGCCGTGCCCAGCGGCGCCAGCTGCGCCGCCGCGGCCCAGTCGCCGCGCTCCAGCGCCATGCGCGCTGGCATCGCCACCGCGCCATAGGGGCCGGCGAACTGCTGCAGCCTGGCGCCGTCGGCGCTCTTGAACTCGTCCAATACGCGCCGCGCCGCCTGGTCGCGGCCGAGCTGGAGCTGGGCATAGACCATGTAGTCGGCAGCATGGAAGGCGCCCACGCCATCCGCGTCCTGCTTGGCCACGTCGGCCGAGCGGCGGTTGATGGCCTCCGAGTCCTGCCACGCGCCGACGCGCGTGAAGATGTGCGACGGCATGTGCAGCGCGTGCGGCGCATCGGGCGCGATCTTCGAGTAGCGGCGCGCCGCATCGAGCCCCCTGGCGGCGATCGGCGGCGCGTCGTAGCTGTGGATCAGGTAGTGCGCGACGCCGGGATGGTCCGGGTACTTGAGGAACTGCTTTTCCAGCACCGCGGCGGCCTTCAGGTAGGCCGCGTAGGTCTGGTCCGCCTGCGACTGCGTGCCGGCGGTGTAGAGCGCGGCGAAGATCTGCGCCTCGTCGTCGTCCGGGTACTTGGCGGCCAGCGCGTCGAAGGCTTGAGAGCGCGCCAATTGGCGGGCTCGCTCGGGATGGTTGGCGAAATCGGCGTAGTAGCTGGCCACCGCCTCGATGTAGTCGCGCTCGCGCTGCGTCTTGGCACCCACGCGCCGGCCCTGATCGATCACTGCCGCGGCCGCTTTGGCGGCCTCGGGCGATGCACCTTGCCCGGCGAGCGGGTTGTTCATCAGCAACGCGGCGATACCGAAGGTGGCGACCGCGCAACCGGGATCGTCTTGCAACACACGTCGGAAGGCTTTCTCGCCGGCCGAGAACCAGAACGAATGCAGCATCGCGACGGAACGCTGCAACTCCTTCTGCACTTTG
>JAYTHL010000181.1:0-5637 GCA_043732605.1 Rhizobacter sp.
ATCGCGATTCCGCCGCCGGCCGCGGTCTTGAGCAGGTTGTAGGCGATGTTGGCGGCGTCGATGTTCGGCAGCACGAGCAGGTTCGCCTCGCCGGTCAGCGTGCTCGACGGCATCAGCTCGTGCCGGTAGTGCGCGTCGAGGGCGGCGTCGCCGTGCATCTCGCCGTCGACCTCGAGCCAGGCGGCGCGCGACCTGAGCAGCGCGAGCGCGTCGCGCATCTTCACGGCCGAGGGCTGGTTGCTCGATCCGAAATTGCTGTGCGAGAGCAGCGCGGCCTTCGGGCGCAGGCCGAAGCGCATCATCTCCTCGGCAGCCATCACCGTGATCTCGGCGAGCTGCTCCGCGGTCGGGTCGTAGTTGACGTGGGTGTCGACCAGCATCACCTGGCGGCCCGGCAGGATCAGGCCGTTCATGCAGGCATAGGTCTTCGCGCCTTCGCGCAGGCCGATCACCTGGTCGATGTAGTGCAGGTGGATCGACGTGCCGCCCCACGTGCCGCAGAGCATGCCGTCGACCTCGCCGGTCTTCAGCAGCATCGAGCCGATGAGGGTCAGGCGACGCCGCATCTCGATCTTGGCGAGCTGTGCCGTCACGCCCTTCCTCGCCGTCATCTCGTGGTACTTTTGCCAGTAGTCGCGGTAGCGGTGGTCGTTCTCGGTGTTGACGAGGTCGTAGTCGCGTCCGGCGGTCAGGCGCAAGCCGAACTTGGCGATGCGCTGGGCGATGACCTCGGGGCGGCCGATGAGCGTCGGCCGCGCCAGGTTCTCGTCGACCACGACCTGCACGGCGCGCAGCACGCGCTCCTCTTCGCCTTCGGCGAAGGCGACGCGCTTCTTTCTCGCGAGCTTGGCGAGCGTGAAGATCGGCCGCATCGTCGTGCCCGATGCGTACACGAAGGTCTGCAGCTTCTCGCGGTACGCGTCCATGTCGGCAATCGGCCGTGCCGCGACGCCGGACTCCGCGGCCGCTGCGGCGACGGCGGGCGCGATCCGCATCATCAGGCGCGGATCGAATGGCTTGGGGATGAGGTACTCGGGGCCGAAGCTCGACGTTGCGCCCGCATAGGCCGCCGTCACGACCTCGCTCTGCTCGGCCTGCGCGAGCTCGGCGATGGCGTGAACCGCGGCGATCTCCATCTCGACCGTGATCGTGGTCGCGCCCGAATCGAGCGCGCCACGGAAGATGTACGGGAAGCAGAGGACGTTGTTGATCTGGTTCGGATAGTCGCTCCGGCCGGTGGCGACGATCGCGTCGGCGCGCGCCGCGTGCACTTCCTCCGGAAGGATCTCGGGCGTCGGATTGGCGAGGGCGAAGATCACCGGCCGCGGCGCCATGCTCGCGACCATGTCGGGCTTGAGGACGCCCGCGGCCGACAGGCCGAGGAAGATGTCGGCGCCGACGATCACCTCGGCGAGCGTGCGCATCGATGTCGGCTGCGCGAACACGATCTTGTCCTCGTCCATCAGCTCGGTGCGGCCCTTGTAGACGACGCCGGCCAGGTCGGTGACCCAGATGTTCTCGCGCGGGATGCCGATCTTGACGAGCAGGCCGAGGCACGCCAGCGCGGCCGCGCCTGCGCCCGAGGTCACGAGCTTGACCTCGTCGATCTTCTTGCCGCTGACCTTGAGCGCGTTGAGCACGCCCGCGCCGACGACGATCGCCGTGCCGTGCTGGTCGTCGTGGAACACCGGGATCTTCATGCGCGAGCGCAGCGCGCGCTCGACGTAGAAGCAGTCGGGCGCCTTGATGTCCTCGAGGTTGATGCCGCCGAAGGTCGGCTCGAGCGCGGCGATGAGGTCGATCAGCTTGTCGAGGTTCTTCTCCGCGACCTCGATGTCGAACACGTCGATGCCGGCGAACTTCTTGAAGAGGACGCCCTTGCCTTCCATCACCGGCTTGGCCGCGAGCGGGCCGATGTCGCCGAGACCGAGCACCGCCGTGCCGTTGGTGATGACCGCGACCAGGTTGCCACGCGAGGTGTAGCGAAAGGCGTTGGCCGGATCGGCGACGATCTCCTCGCACGCCGCCGCCACGCCGGGCGAATAGGCGAGCGCGAGGTCGTGCTGGTTGACGAGCTGCTTGGTGGCCGCGATCGCGATCTTGCCCGGCGTCGGGAACTCGTGATAGTCGAGCGCGGCGCGGCGCAGTTCAGCGGCTTTCTGTTCGGAGGTCGACATGGTTCGCTCGAAGCAAGGCGCGACCCCGCGGGTCGCCGAGGTCGATCATTGCAGACTTGCACTCGACGACGACCGGGATGTTCCCGGGCGACCGTGGCGGCGCGACGCGGCACCGATAATCCGACGCACATGCCCGCCCTCGGCGAATTCGAGCTCATCGAGCGCTTCTTCACGCGGCCGGCGCGGCGAGCCGCGCTCGGCGTCGGCGACGACTGCGCGCTGATCCAGCCGACGCCCGGCATGACGCTCGCGGTCTCGTCCGACATGCTGATCGAGGGCCGCCACTTCGTCTCGACGGTCGCGCCCGAGCGGCTCGGCCACAAGGCGCTCGCCGTCAACCTCAGCGACCTCGCTGCCTGCGGCGCGCGGCCGCTTGCGTTCACGCTCGCGCTCGCGCTGCCGGGCATCGACGAGCCGTTCCTCGACGGCTTTTCGCGCGGTCTGTTCGCGCTCGCCGAGCGGGAGGGCTGCGAGCTGATCGGCGGCGACACGACACGCGGTTCGCTCGCGATCTGCATCACCGTGCTCGGCGAGTTGCCGGCCGGATCGGCGCTGCTGCGCTCGGGCGCGCGCCCCGGCGACGACCTCTGGGTCAGCGGCACGCTCGGCGATGCGCGCCTCGCGCTCGAGGTGTTCCGCGGCACGGTCGCGCTCGACGAGCCGGCGTTTCGCGCGGTGCGCCAGGCGATGGAGCTGCCGACCGCACGGGTCGGGCTCGGCCTCGCCCTGCGCGGCCTGGCGACGAGCGCGATCGACGTCTCCGACGGCCTCGTCGGCGATCTCGGCCACATCCTCGCCCGCTCGGGCGTCGGCGCCGTCGTCGAGATCGACACCGTGCCGCGCAGCGCGGTGCTGGCCGCGCAGCCCGTCGCGATGCAGCACGAATGCCTGCTGACCGGCGGCGACGACTACGAGCTGCTGTTCACGGCGATGCCCGATCGGCGCGACGCGGTCGCCGCCGCGGCGGCCAATGCCGCTGTCGTCGTCACGCGGATCGGCCACATCGAAGGCGGTCGTGCGCTGCGTGTCGTCGACCGCCAGGGCGATGCGGTGACGAGCCGTGGCCTGCCCTTCGATCACTTCCGGTCGTGAGCGACGCCCACCGTCGGCGATGCGCGTGAACGAGCCCGTCGTCAATCCTCCGCTCGCCGGCCAGGGCCGCCGGCCCGGCTGGCGCTTCCTGCTCGCCCATCCGGCGCATCTCGTCGCGCTCGGCTTCGGCAGTGGCCTGTCACCGGTCGCGCCCGGCACCGCGGGAACGCTCTGGGCCTGGTTCGTCTACGTCGCGCTGCAACCCGAGCTCGGCGACGTCGGCCGCGGCATCGTCCTTCTCGTCGCCACGCTCGTCGGCTGGTGGGCCTGCACCGTCACCGCACGCCATCTCGCCGTGGCCGATCCGTCGGCGGTGGTCTGGGACGAGGTCGTCGCCTTCTGGCTCGTGCTCTGGCTCGTCACGCCGGCGACCTTCACGGCGCAGGCCGTCGCCTTCGTTCTCTTCCGCTTCTTCGACGCCGCCAAGCCCGGTCCGGTCGCCTGGGCCGACCAGCGCTTCAAGCTGCGTCGCGGCGAGCCGATCGGCTGGGGCCAGGGCTTCGGCATCCTGCTCGACGACTTCGTCGCCGCGCTATGCACGCTGGTGGTCATCGCGGTGTGGAAGTTCGTGTGAGCGCCGATCCGGAGGTCGATGCGCTGGTCGCGCGCGTCGCCGACGCCCTGCGTGCGCGCGGCGCGAGCATGGCCACGGCCGAGTCGTGCACCGGCGGTCTCGTCGCTGCGGCGTGCACGTCGCTCGCCGGCTCGAGCGACTGGTTCGAGCGCGGCGTCGTCACCTACTCGAACGCTGCGAAGGCCGAGCTGCTCGGCGTTCCTGCGGATCTGATCGCGCGTCACGGCGCGGTCAGCGCCGAGGTGGCGCGGGCGATGGCCGCCGGCGCGCTGGCGCAGTCGCCGGCATCGTTCACGGTGGCCATCACCGGCATCGCAGGGCCGGGCGGCGGCTCGGTCGACAAGCCGGTCGGCACCGTGTGGCTCGCAACCGCGGCCCGCGATGGCGGCGCGGAAGCCACCTTGCTGAACGCGCCCGGCGACCGCGACGCGGTCCGCCGTCGCTCGGTGATGCGCGCGCTCGAGCTGCTGCTCACCCGCGTCGAAGCGACGCCGCTCGCGCGGCGCTGAACCTCAGGCGGTCAGCGCGAGCCGCGTCGTCGTGGTCGTGCGTGAGCCGACGCGCGCGGTCTGCTCGGCGAGCATCAGCACGAGGCGCTTGAGCGCTTCCCACGGATCGAGCGGCCAGTCGGGGTGGCGCAGGCCCTTGACGAGGCCGTCGCAGACGTGCGCGGCGTCGAGCAGGTGCGCGAGCGTCGACTCGCTCAGCAGCGTGACGGCGCGCTCGAAGATCCGTTCCTTCGCACCCCAGACGCGCGCCTCGCGCAGCGCCAGCGGCAGCGGCTTGCCGGCGGCGAGCGCATCCTTCACGCGCTTCAGGCCGCGGATGTCCTCGGCCAGCGTCCAGTGCACGAGCACGGCCGCCTCGCCTTCGTTGCGCAGGCCGTCGAGCATGCGCAACGCGCGCGCGGCCTGGCCGGCGAGCACTGCTTCGCCGAGCTTGAAGACGTCGTAGCGGGCGACGTTGAGCACGGCGGTCTCGATCTGCACGAAGTCGAGCTCGCCCGCCGGATAGAGCAGCGCCAGCTTCTGGATCTCCTGGTGCGCCGCGAGCAGGTTGCCCTCGACGCGATCCGCGAAGAAGGCGAGCGTGCGCTGGCCTTCGCTGCCCGAGGCAACGTGCTGGCCCTGCAGCGCGAGGCGCGCCGCGATCCACTGTGGCAGCGCGCCGCGCTCGACCGGATCGACGCGGATCGTCGGCCCGGCACGGTCGAGCGCCGCGAACCACGCGCTCGACTGCTGCGAGCGATCCAGCCGTGGCAGCTGGACGAGCGTGATCACGTCGCGGCCGGCGCCTTCGATGGCCATGTCGCAATAGCGCTGCAACGCGTCGGAGCCGTCCTTGCCCGGCTTGCCTGAGGGAATGCGGATCTCGACCAGTTGGCGGTCGGCGAACAGGCTGAGCGCCTGCGCGGCGCCGAGCAGGCTGCTCCAGTCGAAGTGCGCGCCGGCGACCGTGTGGACCTGGCGTTCGCTGCAGCCGGCGGCGCGCGCCGCGACGCGGATCGCGTCGCCGGCCTCCTGCGCGAGCAGCGCCTCGTCGCCCCAGACCGTGTAGACGGCGCGCAGCTCGCCCTGCAGGTGCGCGGCGAGGCGGTCGGGAGCGAGCTGCATCGTCGGCGAGGCTAGAGGACGCGCACCGACGACAGCCGGCGCAGCACTTGCGAGACGATGTCGCTCTGCATCGCGCGGTACAGGAACGACTCTTCCTGCTCCTTCGCGAGCGCCGCGCTCTCGGTGTAGGTGAGCGAGCGCTTGAGCAGGATCTCGCTCTCGGGGATGAGGTCCTTGCCGG
>JAYTHL010000182.1:0-1607 GCA_043732605.1 Rhizobacter sp.
CGCCGCGATGACCGCCGACGTCGTCTTCTTCGTCGATGTCGACAACACGCTGCTCGACAACGACCGGATCATCGCCGACCTGCGCCGCCACCTCGAAGACGAGTTCGGCGTCGCCAGCGCCGACCGCTATTGGGCCGTCTTCGAGAAGTTGCGCGACGAGCTCGGCTATGTCGACTACTTGGGCGCGCTGCAGCGCTATCGCGCCGACATCGATCACCACGGTGACGGCGACCATCGCCTGCTCCTGATGTCGAGCTTTCTCGTCGACTACCCGTTTGCCGATCGGCTGTACCCGCGCGCGCTCGACGTGCTCGCCCGCCTGAAGACGCTCGGACCGACCGTGATCCTCTCGGACGGCGACGTCGTCTTCCAGCCGCGCAAGGTCCAGCGCTCGGGCCTGTGGAATGCCGTCGACGGCGAAGTGCTGATCTACGTCCACAAGGAAACGATGCTCGACGACCTGCAACGCCTCTACCCGGCCCGGCGCTACGTCATGGTCGACGACAAGGTGCGCATCCTGGCGGCCATGAAGGCGGTCTGGGGCGAGCGCCTGTCGACGGTCTTTCCGCGCCAGGGCCACTACGCGCACGATGCCGCGATCCTCGCCGCCAATCCTGCTCCCGACCTCACCGTCGAGCGCATCGGCGAGTTGCTCGAATTCCCCGCCGAGCATTGGCTGGGCGCCACCACGAAGGAGAAGACATAAATCCGAATCTGCGACAGCTGCACGCGCTCGGCCAGAGCCTGTGGGTCGACAACATCACCCGCAAGATGCTGGGCGACGGCACGCTTGAGGGCTACATCGACGAGCTCTCGGTCACGGGGCTGACGTCGAACCCGACGATCTTCGAGCACGCGATCGGCGCGGGCGACCTCTACGACGAGCAGATCGCCGAGTTGTCGCGCGAGGGCCGCTCCGGCGAGGACCTGTTCTTCGAGCTCGCCCTGCGCGACCTGAAGCAGGCCGCCGACCTCTTCCGGCCGGTCTTCGATGTGACCGACGGCGTCGACGGCTGGGTCTCGCTCGAGGTCTCCCCCGCGATCGTCGACGACACGGCCAGGACCACCGCCGCCGCGGCGAAGCTGCACGCCGCGGCGGCCAAGCCCAACCTCTACATCAAGATCCCCGGCACGCCGGCAGGCGTGAAGGCGATCGAGGCATCGATCTTCGCCGGCGTGCCGATCAACGTGACGCTGCTGTTCTCGTGCGAGCAGTACCTCGCGGCCGCCGAGGCCTACCTGCGTGGAATCGAGCGACGCATCGCCGCCGGCCTGGACCCGAAGGTCGAGTCGGTCGCTTCGCTGTTCGTGAGCCGCTGGGACGTCGCCGTCCATGACCAGGTTCCGGCCGAGTGGCGCAACCGCCTCGGCATCGCCATCTCCAGGCGCACCTACAAGGCCTACCGCGATCTGCTCGCATCGCCGCGCTGGCAAAAGCTCGCAGCCGCGGGCGCGAGGCCGCAGCGGCTGCTCTGGGCGAGCACCGGCACCAAGGACCCGGACGCTTCAGACACGCTCTACGTCGAGGCGCTCGCCGCGCCAGACACGGTGGACACGATTCCCGACAAGACGCTGAAGGCGTTCGCGGACCACGGCAAGGTCGGTGC
>JAYTHL010000183.1:0-1605 GCA_043732605.1 Rhizobacter sp.
ACGCGGTAGGTGCCCGGCGTGATCGACAGGAAGCCGCTGGTCTGCAGCACCGTCGACGTGCCGAAGGAGAAGGTCGGCGAGGTGAGGGTCGAGATGTCGGCGGCCGGATCGGTGACGTAGACGTCGATCGCGCCGGCGTCGGTGGCGGCGTTGAAGGCGCGCAGCGAGGCCGTTCCGGCGGCCGGCACCGCCACGTCCTCGGCGATCACCGTGGTGCGCACGATGCCGCCGTTCTCGTAGGCGACGAGGATGTAGTGGGCACCACCGCCGACGCTCGGCGACAGCGTCGCGAGCGCGGCCGAGGTGACGCCGTCGTTGACCTGCAGGGTGGGGCTGCCGGCGGTCACGCCGACGTAGTCGCTGACGGAATCGACGGCCGTCGCCGTGCCGACGATGGCCGTATTGGCCAGGAGAACGAGCGAGCTGTGGGTGTTGGTCGCGTTGACCAGGCGCACGCTGGCGGTGGCCGACGAGCTGCTCTTGCCGCCGCAGGAGGCCAGCAACACCGCACAGAGGGCCATCACGGGGCCCAGATAAAACCGGAACTTCAGCACTTCGACTCCTTGGCTCGGGGCGGCGCGGTCAACCGACCGTCCGACCTCACGTTGAATGGAAAAGAGGGTGATCGACGTCAAGGCTACGCTAGCGCGCATTGCTGTCTCCGCGTGCATTGCAAAGATATGTCAAGGTCGGTCCCTCGCCTTGAATTGTCGCGTATCAGTGGCGAACTCCTGACCGAGTCCGGAGTCGACCACATATCGCTCACCCGAGGAGGCATCCCGCCATGAAGACCATCATCCACGCCGGCGCGCTCGTCGCCGCTTCCGCCGCCGCCGCGTTCGGCCTGGCCGCCAACGCCAGCGCCGCCGAATATGCCCGCGTCGTGTCGTCGACACCGGTCTCGGGCTCCGTCAGCGAGCCGCGCCAGGAATGCGCCCAGGTGCAACAGGTCGTGCAGCAGCAGCCCTCGGGCGCCGGTGCGCTGATCGGCGCGATCGCCGGCGGCGTGCTCGGCAACCAGTTCGGCCACGGCTTCGGCCGCGCCGCCGCGACCGGCGTCGGTGTGGTCGCCGGCTCGGCGATCGGCAACAACGTCGAGGCCAACGCAAATCCACCGGCGACGGTGTCGTCGCAGCGCTGCCGCACCGTCAGCAGCTACCAGAGCCGCGTCGTCGGCTACGACGTGGTCTACGAATACAACGGCCAGCGCTACACGACGCGCCTGCCGAACGACCCGGGCCAGCGACTGGCGATCGACATCCGCCCGGCCGCCGCGCCGCTCGACCGCGTCGGCCCGCCGACCACCTACAACGCCGTCCCGCCCGCCTATGCCGACGCGCCGCAGTACAGCGAGTCGCCGCCCGCCTACGTGGAATCGGCGCCGGCGTACTACGGTGCCGCGCCGGCGTACTACGGTGCCGCGCCGGTCTACTACGGCGGTCCGGCGTACTACGGGCCGAACTACATCGCTCCGGTGATCGGTCTCGGCATCGGCTACTGGATCGGCAGCACCTGGCACCGCGGATATCGCGGCGGCTATGGTGGCGGCTATGGTGGCGGCTATGGTGGCGGCTACCACGGCGGCTACCACCGCTGGCATTGATG
>JAYTHL010000184.1:0-1605 GCA_043732605.1 Rhizobacter sp.
CGCGCACGTTGCAGCACGGCAGGCGCGTCGGCGTCGCGGCTGCGTTCGGCATCGGCAGCGGCTGCCTGGTGCACACCAGCGCGGCGGCGTTCGGGCTCGCGGCGCTGCTGGCGGCATCGGCCGAGGCGTTCACGCTCGTGCGCTGGGTCGGCGCGGCCTACCTGCTCTGGCTCGCGATCGGCCTGTTGCGTGCGCCCGCATCGGTTGCTCTCGACGATGCCGCGCAGGCGGCGCCCGCGTCGACGGTCGACCCGTGGCGCGTCTTTCGCCAAGGCTTCCTCACCAACGCGCTCAACCCGAAGGTCGCGGTCTTCTTCCTCGCCTTCCTGCCGCAGTTCATCGACGCCGACGCGCCGCACAAGACGCTCGCCTTCCTTTTCCTCGGCGCCTGGTTCACGGTCCAGGGCGTCGTCGTCCTGACCCTCTTCGTCGTCGCCGTCGCACCGCTGCGGCGCTGGCAACCCTCGAAAGCCTGGCGCCTCTCGCTGCGTGCGGGCGGCGCCGCGCTCTTCGCCGGCCTGGCGGCGCGTCTCGTGCTGGCCGGCCGCACCTGATCGGATCCTCTCCATGAATGTCCTCGTCGTCGGCGCATCGCGCGGCATCGGTCTCGAGTTCGTGCGCCAGTACCGCGCCGATGGCGCCACGGTCACGGCGACGGCGCGCGACGACGACGGGGTCGCGCGCCTGGTCACGCTCGGCGCGACCGCGATCCGCCTCGACGTGCTCGACGCGGCCAGCGCTTCCGGCCTCGCCTGGCAGATCGACGGCGCGGCCTTCGACGTCGCGATCGTCAACGCCGGCGTCTCCGGCGCGCGCGGCCCGGGCCTGGCGCCGGCCGAGGACGACTTCGATCGCGTCATGCGCACCAACGTGCTCGGGCCGATGCGCGTCATCCCGCAGGTCGTCGAGGCGATGGCGGCGCCGGGCAAGGTCGCGGTGCTGTCGTCGCTGATGGGCTCGATCGGCGCGCGCACGGCGGCCGGCAGCACGCTCTACCGTGCCTCGAAGGCGGCGGCGAACTCGGTCATGAAGGACGCGTCGCTCACGTTCGCGAAGCGCGCAACCTTCGTGAGCCTGCACCCCGGCTGGGTCCGCACCGACATGGGCGGCGCCGGCGCCGACATCGACGTCGAGACCAGCGTCGCCGGCATGAGGAAGGTGATCGCCAATATCTCGGCACGCGACAACGGCTCGTTCTTCAACTACGACGGCAAGGCCATCGCATGGTGATCGGCAGGACGAGCGAGCGCTCGCCCGCGCGCGTCGGCGAGACCTTCGGGCGGAGCGTGCGGCTGAGCGAAGCCGAGATCCGCGCGTTCGCGATCTCGGTCCACGACTTCAATCCGCTGCACCACGACCACGACGTCGCGCGCGCGGCCGGCTATCCCGGGCTGATCGCCAGCGGCACGCAGATCGGCAGCCATTTGATGGCACTCACTGCCACGCACTTCGCCGCGCCGCTCGCCGACGGCACGCCGCGCAACGGCTTGGGAATGGGCTTCGACATCCGCTTTCGGGCCGTCGTCCTCGCCGACGAGGACATCGACATGCGCTGGACCGTCACCTCCGTCGATCGCAAGGAGAAGCTGTCGGGCTGGATCACGC
>JAYTHL010000185.1:0-1602 GCA_043732605.1 Rhizobacter sp.
CTCGTCGGCGTCGTCGACACCTTCGGCAAGGTGTTCTTCGCCGAGTGGAGCGGCGTCGGCATCTACGTGCTGATGGCGGTGATCCTCGTCTGGCGGCCCGAAGGGCTGATGAAGCGTGGCTTCTGACGCGGCCGTCTCCGACGCGGTGATCGCCGAGGTCGGCGCGCTGCCCGACATCGGCCGGCGCGAGGCCGGCGGCTGGCTCGTGCCAGCGGCGGCGGCGCTCGTCGTCGCGCTGTTGCCGCTCGCGATCTCGCCCTACGGCCAGGACGTCGTCCTGCGGATCGCGATCTACGCGATCTTCGCGCTCAGCCTCGAGCTGCTCGTCGGCGCGACGGGGCTCGTGAGCCTCGGCCATGCCGCCTTTCTCGGCATCGGCGTGTATGCCACGGTGCTGGCGTCGGGCGACAACGGCGCCTCGCTGGCGCTGCTGGTGCCGCTGGCGATTGGCGCCGCCGCGGCCTACGCGCTCGTCGTCGGCGCGCTCAGCCTGCGCACGCGCGGCGTCTACTTCATCATGGTCACGCTCGCGTTCGCGCAGATGGCGTACTTCGTCGTCCACGACACCAAGGCCGGCGGCGGCAGCGACGGCATCTTCCTGTACGCCAAGCCGACGCTGATCCTGTTCGGCACGACGCTCGTCGATCTCGGCCAGCGCCTGCATCTCTATTACGCGGTGCTCGCCACGCTGTTCGCGACCTACGCCCTCATCGCCCTGCTGCTCGGCTCGCGCTTCGGCCACGCGCTCGCCGGCATCCGCGTCAACGAGCAGCGCATGCGCGCCGCCGGCTTCGCGACGACGCCGTACAAGCTCGCCGCCTTCGTGATCGCGGGCGCTCTCGCCGGGCTCGCCGGCCTGCTGCTCGCGGTCAAGGACGGCGCGGTCAACCCCGAGCTGCTGTCGTGGCACGAGTCGGGCGCAGTGCTGCTGATGGTGATCTTCGGGGGCATCGGCAGCTTGCGCGGCGCGGTCATCGGCGCGGTGGCGTTCACGCTGCTCAAAGAGCTGTTCCAGTCGGAGGCGCTGCTCGGGCCGCTCGCGTCGCACTGGCAGCTCACGCTCGGGCTGACGATCATCGCCTTCGTCGCGGCACTGCCGCGCGGCCTGATCGGGCTCGGCGCGCGGTTGCGCGGAGCGGCGCGTGGCTGACGCCCGATCGCCGCTGCTGCGCGCGCAAGGCCTGGGCAAGCGCTTTCGCGGCCTCGCCGCCGTCGACGACGTCTCGATCGACCTGCATGTCGGCGAGATCCACGCCGTCATCGGCACGAACGGCGCGGGCAAGTCGACGCTCGTCAACATGCTCTCGGGCGAGCTGGCACCGAGCGCAGGCGAGGTGCGCTTCGCCGGCCACGACGTCACGCGCTGGTCGCAGCCCAGGCGCGCCCGCGCCGGACTCGGCCGCAGCTACCAGCGCACGACGATCTTCGGCGAGTTCAGCGTCCTCGAAAACTGCCGCCTCGCCGCGCAGGCGAGCGAGCCGCGCCCGTGGCTCGTGTGGGAGCACGTGGCTCACGACGCGCGCGGCCTCGCCGTGGCCGAGCGCGTGCTCGACGCGGCGGGCCTGGCCGGTGAAGGCGGACGCATCGCGGCGACTCTGAGCC
>JAYTHL010000186.1:0-1595 GCA_043732605.1 Rhizobacter sp.
GAAGGTGGTGGTGTTGTTGGCCTCGTCGAGCATGCGCGCCTTCGACTTGCCGAAGCTGAACGCGCCGCCCTTGCCGCCACCCTGCATCTGGCGCATGAAGTAGATCCAGACGCCGATCAGCAACAGGATCGGGCCCCACGACGCCAGGATCGAAAGCAGGAACGAAGGCTCCTCGCGCGGCTTGACGTCGAACTTGACGCCGTTGTTGATCAGGTCGCCGACCAGGCCGCGATCGAGGTAGGTCGCAGTGGTGCGCAGTTCCTTGTCGTCGGTGGTCTTGGCGCGGATCTCGGTCGAGCCGCCGACGCCCTCTTGCAGCGTGACGCTGCGGACGCGCTTACCGCGGACTTCCTCGAGGAAGTCCGAGTAGCCGATCATGCCGGTCTGGGCACCAGTGCGCTCGAACTGCTTGAAGACAGTGAACAGCACGAGCGCGATCACGAGCCAGACCGCGACCTTAGAGAACCATTGGTTGTTCACCGCGACTCCAATTCAGGGAAATATCAAGGTTGGTTGGTCATCCTCGATCCACGGCATCTGTGGTCGATTTTAGTCCACGCAACCCCGGCGAGACGGATCGGTCGACCGAGGCTTTTGACCGCTACGCCGCAATATCGTTGTCGGATGCAAGCGGCTTGAGCCCGATTCCGACCAGGAACGTCTCCGCGGACTTGGCCCGCGAGGCCTTCGGCTTGACCGCCTTGACCGCCCGAAAGCGCGCCTTGAAGCGCTCGACGAGCTGACTGTAGCCGCTGCCATGAAAGACCTTGCAGACGAGGACGCCATCGGGGCGCAGGTGGCGCCGGGCGAAATCGATGGCGAGCTCGACCAGATCGGCCATCCGGGCCGAGTCGGACGCGGCCACGCCCGAGAGGTTCGGCGCCATGTCCGAGAGCACGACGTCGACCGGACGCCCCGCGACGCGCGCCTCGAGCTCGGCCAGCACGGCGTCCTCGCGAAAGTCGCCGGAGATGAAGTCGACTCCGTCGATCGGCTCGAACTCGAGCAGGTCGAGGGCGATGATCGTGCCGTGCACCGGGCCGGCGAGCGCGCCCTCGCCGACGTCGCGGCCGAACTTGCGGCGCACGTACTGGCTCCATGCGCCCGGCACCGCGCCGAGATCGACGACGAACTGGCCGGGAACGAGCAGGTGCAGCTGCTCGTCGATCTCCTTCAGCTTGTAGGCCGCCCGGGCCCGGTAGCCCTCGCGCTTCGCAAGCTTGACGTAGGGATCGGTCAGGTGATCGTGGAGCCACGCCTTGTTCAGCTTCTTGCTTTTGCCGCGGGCGCTCATGTTCGCACCCTAGGCGCTTTGCGCCGTCCCGCCAAGCGGGAGCGGCCGCCTTCGGCCGGCATGCCGTCGGCCGGGGCGCCGATAATAGGTACGTGACCGCACTCTTCCTGACCCCCGCCCAACGCAAGCAAAAGCGCGCCGAGGCCCATCATCTCGATCCCGTCGTAGCCATCGGCAACGACGGCGCGACCGCCGCCGTGCGGCGCGAGATCGAGTCCGCGCTCGACGCGCACGGGCTGGTGAAGATCCGCGTCTTCTCCGACGACCGCGCCGGCCGCGAGGCCTTGCTCGCCGAGCTGAG
>JAYTHL010000187.1:0-16445 GCA_043732605.1 Rhizobacter sp.
GCGTTCGGCCGGATCGCCCTGTGCGGGATGATCAGCGGCTACGACGGCGAGCCGATCCCGATGCTGCAGCCCGCGCTGCTCCTGCAGTCGCGGCTGACGATCGAGGGCTTCATCGTCAGCGAGCACATGGAGGTGTGGCCCGAGGCGCTGAAGGAGCTCGGCACGCTCGTCGCGACCGGCAAACTCAGGTACCGCGAGAGCATCGCCGACGGGCTCGCGGCCGCGCCGCAAGCGTTCCTCGGCCTGCTGAAGGGCAAAAACTTCGGCAAGCAGCTGGTCAAGCTCGTGTGACCGCCCGCATGACCGACCTGATCCTCCATCACTACCCGACCTCGCCGTTCTCCGAGAAGGTGCGGCTCGTGCTCGGCATGAAGCGGGTCGCGTGGCGCTCGGTCGTCGTGCCGACGATCATGCCCAAGCCCGACGTCGTCGCGCTCACCGGCGGCTACCGGCGCACGCCGTTCATGCAGATCGGTGCCGACATCTATTGCGACTCGGCGCTGATGTGCCGCGTCATCGATCGTCTCTGGCCCGAGCCGCCGCTCTATCCGGCTGCCAGCGCAGGCCTCGCGGAGATCGTCACGCAATGGGCCGACACGACGCTCTTCTGGAGCGCGGTGCCGTACACGATGCAGCCCGCCGGCATCGCCCACATCTTCTCGACGCTGGCGGCCGAGGCGGTGAAGGCCTTCGGAGCCGATCGCGCCGCGATGAGCCCGTCGATGCGGCGCGCGCCGACGGCCGATGCGGGCGCGGCGCTCGTCGCCTATCTCGGCCGGCTCGAGGCGATGCTCGCCGACGGCCGGCCTTTCCTGCTCGGTAACGCGACGAGCATCGCCGACTTCTCTGCCACGCAGTCGATCTGGTTCCTGCGTCGAGCGCCGCCGGTCGCGGCGATCCTCGACGCGCACCCGCGCGTCGTCGCCTGGCACGAGCGCATCGCCGCGTTCGGGCAGGGCACGTCGACGCGCCTGGGCAGCGACGAGGCGATCGCCATCGCAGCGGAGGCGACAGGCCATGCGCCGACCACCGTCGCTCCCGGCCAGCCCTTCGCCGCCGGCGCCGCCGTGCGCGTCGCCGCAGCCGACTACGCGCATGACGAGATTCTCGGTACCGTCGTCGGTCTCGACGACGACGAGGTCGTCGTCGAGCGCACCGACGCGCGCGCGGGCACGGTCCACGTGCACTTCCCGCGCATCGGCTTCCACATCAAGCCCCTGACCAAGGACACCCCATGAAGCACTTCGCGAAGACAACGGCGGTCATCACCGGCGCCGCCTCGGGGTTCGGCCTCGAGACCTCGCGCATCGCCGCCCGGCGCGGCATGAACGTCGTCATGGCCGACGTGCAGCAGGACGCGCTCGACCGCGCCGCCGCGGAGATCGAGGCGATGGGCGCGAGCGTCCTGCCGTATCGCCTCGACGTCTCGAAGGCGGCCGAGGTCGAGGCGCTCGGCGCGGCGACGATGGCGCGCTTCGGCGCGCCGAGCATCGTCTTCAACAACGCCGGCGTCGGTGCCGGCGGGCTGATCTGGGAGAACACGGTCGCCGACTGGGACTGGGTGATCGGCGTCAACGTGATGGGCGTCGCCCACGGCATCCGCGTCTTCACGCCGATGATGCTGGCGGCCGCCGCGAAGGATCCGGCGTACGAAGGCCACATCGTCAACACCGCGTCGATGGCCGGGCTCATCAACGCGCCCAACATGGGCGTCTACAACGTCAGCAAGCACGCCGTCGTCGCGATGACCGAGACGCTCTACCAGGATCTGCATCTCGTCACCGAGCAGATCGGCGCGTCGGTGCTGTGTCCGTTCTTCGTGCCGACCGGCATCACCGAGAGCCAGCGCAACCGGCCGCAGGCGCTCGCCGCCGACGCGCCGACGAAGAGCCAGCTGATCGGCAAGGCGATGAACGATCGCGCGGTCGGCCGCGGCAAGGTGAGCGCAGCGGACGTCGCCGGCTTCGTCTTCGACGCGATCGAGGCTGGCCGCTTCTACATCTACAGCCACCCGAAGTCGCTCTCGAGCGTGCAGACCCGGCTCGAGGACATCATTCAGATCAGGAACCCGACCGATCCGTTCGCGGGGAAGCCCGAGATCGGCGTCGAGCTGAAGAAGGCCCTCCGCGCCAATTGAACACGACCCGACGGGGTCGGCCCCTCCCTCTCGGAGGGAGGGGTTGGGGAGGGAGCAACCCTGGCAGCGAAGCTGTTGAGCGGGCGCAGCCCGCTCAACAGCCGATCTTCACGGCCTGCACCGGCAGTCCGCTCGCGGCATCGACGACGACCAGGTTGACGCTGCGCGGGTGCGCCGCGTCAGCCGGTGTCTTCGGCTTGAAGCGCAGGGTCTCCGGCGCGCCGCTCGCGGCCGACCACGCGGCCACCTTTTCGTAGTCGCGGACCACGTAGTCGTGGTGCAGCGTCACACCTTCGTTCTCGCCGGCCTTCACGGCGCTGACGTGACCTTGCTCGGTGACGGCCCAGTACGCGGCGAGCCGCTTCGGCGCGTTCGGCTGCGGCACGACGGTTGCCACGAAGCGGTCCGCGTCGTGCGTCAGCGTGACCTCGACCGGCGCGATCGCGCGCGGCGTCGATGCCGGGGCGACCGACGGCCAGTCGGTGCGGTCGCGGCCGTCGACGACGACCTGCGGCGTGTAGCTGAAGCGGGCGCCGCTGCTCGTCTGCTGTTGCGCCTGCCGGTCGGTGAACGCCGGGTTGGCGAAGCGGTCCTTCCAGCCGAGCCGGTCCCAGTAGTCGACGTGGAAGGCGAGGGCGACGACGGCCGGATCGGCCTTCAGCTTCGAGAGCCAGCGATCGGCGGGCGGGCAGGAATTGCAGCCTTCCGAGGTGTAGAGCTCGACCACGGGCGCGACGACGCGCGCACTCGACGCTGAGCAGACGCCCTCGCCGCGTGCCGTGCCAACGGCGGCGATGGAGGCGAACGCCAGCAGAGTCATGGCGGGGCTGCGGATCTTGCGCGAGTCGAGGGGCACGGCGTTCTCCCGGAGGTGATGCGGCTTGGTCGCGGCGGCGAGAAGGAGCTTACGCGGGCCGTGACGCCCTGTCGCCGATCACCCGGATCGGAGCGCGCACGCCGATTGCCGAGAGCTTTCGCCGCCGCCTTCGCATCCGACCGCTCGGACCGTGCGTAGGGGTGGTGAGGCGGAGAGCATGTCGCATCGCCTTGGAGAACCGGAGGCCGGTTCATGTCAACGACACACCTGGAGCTGAGACACATATGAAAGCAACACCCGCCCTTCGCACACGACTGCTGCCCGTCCTGGCAGCGGTCGGAACCTTGTACGGTCTGACGCTCGCGCTACCCGCCAGCGCTTCGAGCCACCGGGAAGCGCCGTCGATCACCGCGACACCGAAGGTCGACGGCACCGACTTCTACATGTTCAACAGCTACGAAGGCGTGGCGGCCAACGGCACCGGCGGTCGTGCCGGCTACGTGACGATGATCGCGAACTACCTGCCCCTGCAGGATGCGTACGGCGGTCCGAACTACTTCAAGCTCGAGCAGAACGCGCTGTACGAGATCCACATCGACAACGTCGGTGACGGCAAGGAACACATCACGTTCCAGTTCAAGTTCAACAACGTGCTGAAAGCGAAGGCCCTGGCGGTTGGCGCGAGTGGCGCGACATCGAACGTCGCGATCCCGCTGACCCAGTTCGGTCAGGTGTCGGCGCCGAACGACGCCAATCTCAACGTGAACGAGTCGTTCACGGTCGACATCGTCCGCGGCGACCGTCGCACGGGCACGCACGGCCAGATCACCAACCAGGCGACCGGCAACAACGTCTTCGCCAAGCCGTCCGACTACATCGGCACCAAGACGATTCCCGACTACGCCGGCTACGCTGCGCAGCACGTCTACGCGGTCAACATCCCCGGCTGCACCGGCACAGGCAAGCTCTTCGTCGGCCAGCGCAAGGATCCGTTCGCGGTCAACCTCGGCGCGATCTTCGACCTGATCAACGTCCCGGGCGCCGCCGACTTCACGCCGGCCGAGGCCGCATTCCTGCTCGATCCGACCAAGAAGGATGCGGGTGCGGACGATCTCGCGTACAAGAACGTCACTGCTCTGGCGATCGAGGTGCCGGCGAGCTGCCTCCTCGCCGCCGGCTCGACCGACACCGTCATCGGCGGCTGGACGACCGCGAGCCTGCGCCAGGGCCAGCTCCTGTCGAGCGCGCCGAAGAGCGGCTACGGCACCTCGACGATCGCCGGCGGCGCATGGACCCAGGTCTCGCGCCTGGGCATGCCGCTCGTCAACGAACTCGTGATCGGCCTGCCCGACAAGGACAAGTTCAACAACTCCAAGCCGCAGAACGACGGCCAGTTCGCGAGCTACGTGACCAATCCGACGCTGCCCGCGCTGATCGAGATCGCGTTGGCGACGCCGGGAATCGCGCCGAAGAACTTCCCGCGCACGGACCTGGTGACGACGTTCCTCACCGGCATCGCCGGTGTCAACCAGCCCAAGCCGTTCTCGACCTCGCCGTCGACCGGAGTCCTCTCCGAAATGTTGCGTCTGAACACCGCGATTCCGGCAACGCCGTACGCGTCGCAGAACCGTCTGGGCCTCCTCGGCGGATTGCTGTCCGGGCCTGGCGGTGACCTTGCCGGCTACCCGAACGGCAGGCGCCCGAACGACGACGTCGTCGACATCTCGCTCGTCGCCGTGATGGGCGGCCTGTGCGTGGCCAACGGCGCGGCCGACACCTACAAGTTCGGTGCGACCTGCAACCCGACCAACGTCCCGCTCGGAGTCATGGCCTACAACCTTCACGACGGCGTCGACCAGGCCGGTCCGAAGGTGAAGGCCCAGGGCCCGCTGCTGGCCGGCTTCCCGTATCTCGGCACGCCGCTGCCGGGTGCGAAGTAAGGAGACCGGAATGAAAAACTCCTATCTTGCAGCGCTGTCCGCCGCGGTCGTTCTCGCCGCGTGCGGCGGAGGAGGCGGTGACGCCACTCCGGCTCCGCCGGCGACGTCGCAGGTGCCTCCGAGCGCGAGTGCATCGGCCGACGGGTTCATCTCGTACTTGAAGGCCCTCGTCGCGTCAGCGGCCGACACCCTCGAGCCCGTCGACACCAGCGCCGTCCTTCCGCAGACCGACAACGTCAACGAGCCGACGCAGGTCGACTGATCCGGGCGCGGCGGGTGACAGCCCGTCGCGCTTAGGATCGTCAAAATGCGATCCCTGACCCGAATGACCGGCGCCTTGGCAGCCGGTCTTTTTTTGCTCGTGGCGGCCGGGATGGCGGGCGCCCTGCCGATCACGCCGACGCGAGACGACGAGGTCATCGAAGTGCTGCCGGCGACGTCGGCGAGCCGGAGCGAAGAACGCGAGTCGCGCAAGCGCCTGGCCGCGCGTCCGCAGGATGCCGGCCTCGCCGTGTCGGTCGCCAAACGCTACCTCGAGCAGGCGCACGTGACCGGCGATCCGCGCTACGTCGGCCTGGCGTTGGCGGGTCTGGCGACATGGCCCGATCCGGCGACCGCGCCGCTCGAGGTGCTCCTGATGCGCGCGACCTTGCAGCAGTACCTGCACGAGTTCGACGCGTCGGTCGCGAGCCTGCGCGCGCTTGTGGCGCGGCCCGGTGGCGACCGCAATGCGCAGGCGTGGCTGACGCTGGCGACGGTGCTGCGCGTGCAAGGCAAGTACTCGGAGTCCGACGCGGCCTGCCGACGCGTCGCCGGCACCGGCGCGCTGGTCTACGCCGGCGCCTGCCTGGCCGAGAACCAGGCGCTGCGCGGCGAGGTCGTCGCCGCGCGCAAGAGCTTCGAGTCGATGCTCGCGGATCCGGGGCTGCCGGAGAGTACGCGCGGCTGGCTCTGGACGTCGCTCGCAGAGCTCGAGGAGCGCGACGGCCGCAACGCCGTCGCCGACGCTGCGTACCGGGGCGTGCTGCGCCTGGGCCCGGACAGCTACGCCGCGCTCGCGTATGCCGATTTCCTGATCCGCCAGAAGCGTCCAGGCGAAGCGCTGCGCGTGCTCAAGGACGAGGTGCGGACCGACACCGTGCTGCTGCGCCTCGCGATCGCCGGAGCGATGGCCAGGTCGCCTGGCAGCGAGCGCGACGCCGCCGAGATGCGCGAGCGGATCGCGCTCGCCAACGAGCGGCCGGAGGCGCGCATCTTTCATGGCCGCGAGCAGGCGATGTTCGCCCTCGCGATCGAGCGCGATCCGGCACGCGCGCTCGAGCTCGCGCGCGGCGACGTCGCGCAGCAGCGCGAGCCGCTCGACCTGCTGGTTTTCGCCGAAGCCGCGCGAGCGAGCGGGCAGGCTGCGGCGATCGAGCAGGTGCGTCGGCTGAAGGCGACGGTCGGCCTGCACGATCGGCGAATCGATGCGCTGCTCTGACGCGGCGGCGCGGGTGATCGCGGCGTTGCGCTCGGCGCTGGTCGCCGTCGCCTGCCTTGTCTGCGCGGGTCTCGTCCATGCCCACAAGGCGAGCGACTCGTACCTGCAGATCGACGTCGTTCCCGCCGGCATCGAGGTGCGCTGGGACATCGCCTTGCGCGACCTCGATGTCGCGATCGACCTCGACGGCGATGCCGACGGCAAGCTCACGTGGGGCGAGATAAGGGCCGCGTGGCCGCGCATCGAGGCCTACGCGACGCAGCGGCTGGCGATCGAGGGCTGCGCCTTGACGGCGACCGGGCGCGGCCTCGAGCGCCGCAACGACGGCGCCTATGCGGTGCTCTACCTGACGTCGCCGTGCGTGCTGCCGGCGCAGCCGCGGATCGCGTATGCGCTCTTCGCCGAGGTCGATCCGACGCATCGCGGCATCGCCAAGGTGCAGCGTCCGGGCGCGGACGTCGTGCTGTCGGTGCTGGAGCCGACGGTGGCGAGCGCGTCGCGCAGCGAAGGCGCGTCGGCGTCGGGCAGCGCGACGCAAGCCTCGGGCGCCGATGCCACGAAGACATCGCCGTCGCCGTCGCGCTGGGAGTTCCTCGGCGAGGGCATACGCCACATCCTCACCGGCTACGACCACGTCCTCTTCCTGCTCTGCCTGCTCTTGCCCTCGGTGATGCGGCGAACGCCGACGGGGTGGCGGCCGGTCGAGAAGCTCTCGCAGGCCGTGTGGCCCGTGGTCGGCATCGTCTCGGCTTTCACCGTCGCGCACTCGATCACGCTCGGGCTCGCGGCGCTGAAGATCGTCTCGCTCACGCCCTCGTTCATCGAGCCGGCGATCGCGGTGACGATCATCCTGGCCGCGCTCGACAACGTGCTGCCGATCTTCCCCGTGCGCCGCGTCGTCGTGACCTTCTTCTTCGGCCTGATCCACGGCTTCGGCTTTGCCGCCGTGCTCTCGGAGCTCAACCTGCCGCGCGCCGCGTTCGCGTGGGCCTTGCTGCAGTTCAACGGGGGCCTCGAGGTGGGCCAGCTGCTGATCGTGGCCGTCGCGACGACCGCGCTCTTCACGCTCAGGCTGTGGAGCGGTTATGCGCGGGTCGTGATCGGCGGCGGCTCGATCGTCGCGATCGTGATCGGCGCGCTGTGGCTGATCGAGCGCATGGCCAATGTCTCGATCCTGTCGTTCTGAGCGTGCTCGCCTACAATCTTTGCCAAATGCAAGCACACAAGAGCGAGAAAGGCATGCCGGTGATGACACCGCGAACTACGACCCCCGCCCGGAGGGCGTAGGCCGCCGCGCGTCCCGCACCCCTTTTCCTGTGTCTTGTTGAAAAAGCGCGGCTGGCCCGCGCTTTTTCATTGCTGGAGATTTCCCATGATTTCGATTCAACTTCCCGACGGATCCCGTCGCGAATACCCCGGACCGGTGACGGTCGAGCAGGTCGCCGCGTCGATCGGCCCCGGCTTGGCCAAGGCTGCGCTCGGCGGACGCGTCGGCGCCGGCAAGGACAGCCGCCTCGTCGACACGAGCTTCACGATCGACCACGACGAGCGTCTCGCGATCGTCACAGAGAAGGACGCCGACGGCCTCGACCTCATCCGCCATTCGACGGCGCACCTGCTCGCCTATGCGGTCAAGGAGCTGTTCCCCGAAGCGCAGGTCACGATCGGCCCGGTGATCGAGAACGGCTTCTTCTACGACTTCGCCTACAAGCGGCCGTTCACGCCCGAGGACCTGTTGGCGATCGAAGCGAAGATGACGGAGCTCGCCAGGCGCGACGAGAAGGTCACGCGGCGCGTGCTGCCGCGCGACGAGGCAGTCGCCCATTTCAACGCGATGGGCGAGGCCTACAAGGCGGAGATCATCGGCGCGATCCCGGCCGGCGAAGATGTGTCGCTCTACCGCGAAGGTGCGTTCGAGGACCTGTGCCGCGGCCCGCACGTGCCGAGCACCGGCAAGCTCAAGCACTTCAAGCTGATGAAGGTCGCCGGTGCGTACTGGCGCGGCGACCACCGCAACGAGATGCTGCAGCGGATCTACGGCACGGCCTGGGCGACCAAGGACGACCTGCAGAAGTACCTTCACATGCTCGAGGAAGCCGAGAAGCGCGACCACAGGAAGCTCGGCCGCGAGCTCGACCTCTTCCACATCGACGAGGTCGCGCCCGGCGTGGTTTTCTGGCACCCGAAAGGATGGGCGCTCTGGCAGGCGATCGAGCGCTACATGCGCCAGGTCTACGTCGACACGGGTTACCAGGAAGTGAAGGGCCCGCAGCTCCTCGACAAGAGCCTCTGGGAGAAGACGGGCCACTGGCAGAACTACCGCGAGAACATGTTCACGACGGAGTCGGAGAAGCACGAGTACGCGCTGAAGCCGATGAACTGCCCCGGCCACGTGCTGATCTTCAAGTCGAGCCTGCGCAGCTACAAGGAGCTGCCGATCCGCTACGGCGAGTTCGGTCAGTGCCATCGCAACGAGCCGAGCGGCTCGCTGCACGGAATCATGCGCATCCGCGGCTTCACGCAGGACGACGGCCACGTCTTCTGCACCGAAGACCAGATCCTCGACGAGTGCGTGGCCTACACGGCGCAGCTTCAGAAGGTCTACGGCGACTTCGGCTTCACGGACATCATCTACAAGGTCGCGACGCGGCCCGAGAACCGGGTCGGCTCGGACGATCTCTGGGACAAGGCCGAGTACGCGCTGAGCGAGGCGCTGCGCCGCTCGGGCTGCAATTTCGAGGTCGCGCCCGGCGACGGCGCGTTCTACGGGCCGAAGATCGAATACACGCTGAAGGACGCGCTCGGCCGCCCATGGCAGCTCGGCACGATGCAAGTTGACTTCAACACGGCCGAGAGTCTCGGCGGCGACTACGTCACAGAGACGAGCGGGCGCGCCTTCCCGGTGATGCTGCACCGCGCGATCGTCGGCAGCTTCGAGCGCTTCATCGGCATCCTGCTCGAACACTGGGGCGGCGCGATGCCGGCCTGGCTGGCGCCGGTGCAGGTCAGCGTGCTGAACATCTCCGAAAGCCAGGCGGATTACGCCGCGGAAGTGGTCAAAACACTGCAAAAACAAGGACTTAGGGTGGTGGGCGATTTGCGCAACGAGAAAATCACCTATAAAATCCGCGAGCATTCATTGCAGAAGGTTCCGTACATCCTCGTCGTTGGCGACAAGGAAAAGGCAAGCGGGACCGTTTCCGTGCGCGCCCGGGGCAATCTCGACCTTGGCTCGATGTCACTCGACGACTTCACTGCGAAGCTCGTCGACGACGTCGCCCGAAAGGCTTGAAAGTCCCAGGTCCGAAGCGACATTCGGATCTCGGGCGCGCTTTGTTCATTGATGAGCCTTCGCCTGAGGCTCGATGAAAGGCATTCCACATCGCTACTTTCGCTGACCGTCGCACACCCAACGCCGAGCGCAAGCACCGGCTCAACCGGGAAATCCTCGCAACTGAAGTCCGTCTGAACGGACCCGAGAACGAACCTCTGGGCATCGTCCCGATCGCCGAAGCGCTGCGCCTCGCGGGCGAGCAGGACGTCGATCTCGTCGAGATCGTCGCCCAGGCCGATCCGCCGGTCTGCCGGCTGATGGACTACGGCAAGTTCAAGTACCAGGAGCAGAAGCGTGCGGCCGAGGCCAAGTCGAAGCAGAAGGTCATCGAAGTCAAGGAAGTGAAGTTCCGCCCGGGTACCGACGAAGGCGACTACACGATCAAGATGAGGAACCTGCGCCGCTTCATCGAGGAAGACGGCGACAAGGGCAAGGTGACGCTGCGCTACCGCGGCCGCGAGATCACGCACCAGGACATCGGCATGCGCCTCCTGGAGCGGATCCGCGACGAGCTGGCGGACGTCTCGGTCGTCGAGCACATGCCAAAGCTCGAAGGCCGGCAGATGATCATGGTGCTCGCACCGAAGCGGAAGTAGATCGAAGGACACGAGAGCAATCGGACCTGGCGCACGTCGCCGGGTCCACACAAGCGGCTGCAGGCTTGCAAGACGACGGTGATCCCGGCGGCGCCTGCAGCAGCACACGAAGAAGGAGCAGTCATGCCCAAGATGAAGACGAAGAAGAGCGCCGCGAAGCGGTTCCGGGTCCGTCCGGGCGGCACCGTCAAACGCGGCCAGGCGTTCAAGCGCCACATCCTGACGAAGAAGTCGACGAAGACGAAGCGTCACCTGCGCGGCACCCTGACGGTCGACAAGACCAACATGGGCCACATGGCGCAGATGCTGCCGTTCGCCGGGCTCTGACCGGCCTCGCGACCTCGTAACTCGGAAGGAAACACACAATGCCTCGCGTCAAACGCGGCGTCACCGCACGTGCCCGCCACAAGAAAGTTCTCGCCCTCGCCAAGGGCTTCCGCGGCCGCCGCAAGAATGTCTTTCGGATTGCCAAGGAAGCGGTCATGCGCGCCGGGCAATACGCCTACCGCGACCGCCGCACCAAGAAGCGCGTCTTCCGCCAGCTCTGGATCGCGCGCATCAACGCCGCGACCCGCGGCCTCGGCGTCACTTACAGCAAGTTCATGGCCGGCCTGAAGAAGGCCCAGATCGACCTCGACCGCAAGGTCCTGGCCGACATGGCCGTCCACGACCCGGCCGCGTTCAGCGCCGTCGTCGAGAAGGTGCGCCCGCACCTGTCCTGAAGCTGCTCCTTGTCCGCGCCGCGAGGCGCGGGCCGGGTCGACCGGCACGCAGTCGCCGCGACACCATCGCCTCACGATGAACGAACTGCAACCCGTGGTCGAGAGCGCTCTGGCGGAGTTCGCACGCGCGGCGACGCCGGCCGAACTCGAGGACGCCAAGGCCCGCTATCTCGGCAAGGGCGGCGTCGTGACGGCGCAGCTGAAGGCACTCGGCGTCTTGTCGCCCGACGACAAGAAGGCGCGCGGCGCCGAGATCAACGTCGCCAAGCAGGCGATCGATGCCGCGCTCGCCGCGCGTCGCTCGGCCATGGCCGAAGCCCAGCTGCAGCAGCAGCTCGCGGCGCAGGCGCTCGACGTGACGCTGCCCGGACGGTCGCGCGGCAAGGGCGGCCTGCATCCCGTCAGCCGCGCCCTGGAGCGGATCGAGGCGATCTTCGCTTCGCTTGGATTCGAGGTCGCCGACGGCCCGGAGATCGAGACCGACTGGTTCAGCTTCACGGCGTTGAACAATCCGGAGAACCATCCGGCGCGCTCGATGCAGGACACGTTCTACGTCGACGCGAAGGACGGCGACGGACGCTTGCTCAACCTGCGTCCGCACACCTCGCCGATGCAGATCCGGCATGCCCAGGCGCACGCGAAGAAGCACGCAGGCGCGGTGACGATGCCCGACGTGCGCGTGATCGCGCCCGGCCGCACGTTTCGCGTCGACAACGACGCGACGCATGCGCCGATGTTCCACCAGGTCGAAGGCCTCTGGCTTGGCGAGGACGTGAGCTTTCGCGACCTGAAGGCGGTCTATCTCGACTTCATGCAGGCGTTCTTCGAGACCACCGAGCTCAAGCTGCGATTTCGGCCGAGCTACTTTCCGTTCACCGAGCCGAGCGCCGAGATCGACCTGATGTTCGAGACCGGCCCGCTCGCCGGACGCTGGCTCGAGGTCTCGGGTTCGGGGCAGGTTCATCCGCAGGTCGTGCGCAACATGGGCTTCGATCCGGAGAAGGTGATCGGCTTCGCCTTCGGCTCCGGCATCGACCGCCTGGCGATGCTGCGCTACGGCATCGACGACCTGCGTCTCTTCTTCGACGGCGACCTGCGCTTCCTGCGCCAGTTTCAATGAAGCCCCCACGCTTGCATCAGGCGTTTCACTCCTTCCGGTCGCTGCCCCCCGAGGGGACGCGGCAGGGCTTGGGAACGGCCCGGCGCCCGGCCGGTACCTGACATGCAATTCCCCGAATCCTGGCTGCGCGAGTTCTGCGATCCGCCGATCGACACGGCCGCGCTCGCCGAGCGCCTGACGATGAGCGGGCTCGAGGTCGAGTCGCTGCGCACGGTCGCGCCGCCGTTCCGCGGCGTCGTCGTCGCCAAGGTGCTGTCCGTCGATCCGCATCCCGACGCCGACCGCCTGCGCGTCTGCCAGGTCGACGTCGGCGCGGCCGAGCCGCTCGAGATCGTCTGCGGCGCGCCCAACGTGCGCGCCGGCATGAAGACGCCGTGCGCGCGCGTCGGCGCCGAGCTGCCGGCGGCGAAGGAGGGCAGCGACGAGCCGTTCCGGATCACGATCGGCAAGATCCGCGGCGTCGAGAGCTGCGGCATGCTGTGCTCGGCGCGCGAGCTGAAGCTCTCCGACGATCACGGCGGTCTGCTCGTGCTCGACGACGACGCACCCGTCGGCGTCGATCTGCGCAAGTACCTGCTGCTCGATGACACGATCTTCACCCTCAAGCTCACGCCCAACCTCGGCCATGCGCTGAGCGTGTTCGGCGTCGCGCGCGAGCTCGCGGCGATCACGGGCGCGCCGCTCAAGGTGCCGACGTTCCCGGCGGTAAAGAGCGACATCGACGCCACGCTGCCGGTCCGGATCGAGGCGCCCGACTTGTGCGGACGCTTTTCCGGCCGCGTCGTCAACGACGTCGATCCGCGCGCGACGACGCCACGCTGGATGGTCGAGCGCTTGGCGCGCTGCGGTCAGCGCAGCGTCTCGCCGCTCGTCGACATCTCCAACTACGTGATGTTCGAGCTCGGCCGTCCGTCGCACATCTTCGATCGAGACAAGATCGACCGCGGCCTCACGGTGCGCTGGGGTCGCACGGGTGAATCGCTCGAGCTCCTCAACGGCACCACCGTCGCGCTCGACGCCAACGTCGGGGTGATCGCCGACGACAGCCGCGTCGAGTCGCTCGCCGGCATCATGGGCGGCAACGCGACGGCGGTGTCGGATGCGACGCGCAATATCTACGTCGAAGCCGCGTTCTGGTGGCCCGAGTCGGTCGCCGGCCGTTCGCGCCGGTTCAACTTCTCGACCGACGCCGGTCATCGCTTCGAGCGCGGCGTCGATCCGGCGTCGACGGTCGCGCACCTCGAGCGATTGACCTCCCTCGTCGTCCAGATCTGCGGCGGCGCCGAGACACGCTGCGGCCCGATCGACGATCAGGTCGTGGCGCTGCCGAAGCCTGCACCGGTCGTGCTGCGGATCGCGCGCGCCGCCAAGGTCATCGGCATGCCGGTCACGCAGGCCGAATGCGAAGCCGTGATGACGCGCCTCGGCTTCGCCTGGGCGAGCCGACCCGGCGAGATCGAGGTCGTGCCGCCGAGCTGGCGCTTCGACCTGCGCCTCGAGGAAGACCTGATCGAGGAAGTCATCCGACTGGTCGGCTACGACGCGCTGCCTGCGCAGGCGGCACGTGGCGCGCTCGTGCCGGTCGTCGCGAGCGAGCGCCGGCGCGGTGCGAGCGCCTTGCGCCACGAGATGGCCGATCTCGGCTGGCAGGAAACGATCGGCTTCAGCTTCGTCGACGAGCGCTGGGAGCGCGACTTCGCGGGCAACGCGAGTCCGGTGCGCGTCGTCAATCCGATCGTCGAGACGAGCTCGGTCATGCGCTCGAGCCTGATCGGCGGCCTTGTCGAGGTGCTGCGCGTCAACCTCGCGCGCCGGGCGCCGCGGGTCTTCGTCTTCGAGCTCGGCAAGGTCTTCGTGCGCGACGCCGCCGTGCCTGACGGCCCACTCACGGTCGCCGGATTGAGCCAGCCACTTCGGCTCGGCGGCCTGGCGTTCGGACCGGTGGCGCCGCAGCAGTGGGGCGTCTCCGATCGGTCGGTCGACTTCTACGACGTGAAGGGCGACCTGCAAACCCTGCTCGCGCCGCTCGAGGCGCACTTCGTCGTGGCGTCGCATCCGGCGCTGCATCCCGGACGCTGCGCCGCGATCGAGATCGCCGGCGAGCGCGTCGGCGTCGTCGGCGAGCTGCATCCACGCTGGCGCCAGACCTACGAGCTGCCGGGAACGGCGATCGTGTTCGAGATCGACGCGCAGGCGATGATGAACCGACCTCTGCCGGAGTTCGTCGCGCTGCCGAGGCAGCAATCAACGTGGCGCGACATCGCCGTCGTTGCCGGTCGCGACGTGACGCACGACGCGCTGATGGCTGCGATCGGTTCCGGCGAAGGCGGACTAGTGCGCGGCGCGACGCTGTTCGACATCTACGAGCCGAAGGGCGCGGCCACGGGCTTCGCCGAAGGCGAGCGCAGCCTCGCTGTCCGTCTCGAGCTGCGCGACGACAGTCGCACGCTCATTGACGAGCACATCGAGCGCGCCGTCGCCGGCGTGCTCGCCTTGCTCGAGGCGCAGCTCGGCGTGCGCCTGCGGACGCAGTAGGCGACCGCACGATGGCACGCCCCGATTCGCCGCCCGACCGCGTCCTCATGCCGTCGCTCGTCACGCCGACGCTGACCAAGGCCGAGCTCGCCGAGCTCCTGTTCGAGCGGCTCGGGCTCAACAAGCGCGAATCGAAGGACATGGTCGAGGCCTTCTTCGACCTGATCTACGCGACGCTGCTGTCGGGCGACGACGTCAAGATGTCGGGCTTCGGCAACTTCAACATCCGGCGCAAGGCGCCGCGTCCGGGCCGCAATCCGCGCACCGGCGAGGCGATCCCGATCAAGGCCCGCCATGTCGTGACGTTTCACGCGAGTCACAAATTGAAGGGAGTCGTGCAAGGCGACACGCCGGTCTCCGACGAGTTCGAGTAAAGTCTATGTTTATCTCCTGATCTTGTTGATTTTCATGGAGAAAACGCTTCCTGCGATCCCCGCCAAGCGCTACTTCACCATCGGTGAGGTGAGCGAGCTCTGCGGCGTCAAGCCGTACGTGCTGCGCTACTGGGAGCAGGAATTCACCCAGCTGAAACCGATGAAGCGTCGCGGCAACCGGCGCTATTACCAGCACCACGAGGTGCTCCTGATCCGCCGCATCCGCGAGCTCCTGTACGAGCAGGGATTCACGATCAGTGGTGCGCGCAACCGGCTCATCGATGCGGCATCGACGCGCGCGGCGACGTCAGCGAAGAGCATCGCGAAGGCTGCCGCCCTCATCGGCGACGGTGTCGACGCCGATCGCGACGGCGAGCCTGTCGAAACGATGACCGCCGAGTTCTCCGGCTCCGAATCGCTGACGCTGTCGTCGGCGCAAGTACGCCAGGAGCTGCTGTCGATCCGCGGTCTACTCGGTCCCTGATCGCGGTGCGCTGCCTATAATCCACAGTCTCGGGGCGTAGCGCAGCCTGGTAGCGCACTTGCATGGGGTGCAAGGGGTCGCGAGTTCGAATCCCGCCGTCCCGACCAGTAAAGACAAGGCTTAGCAGCTCCTGCTAAGCCTTTTGTCTTTCTAAAAGGCCAATGGGAACACTTGCGCAATGTCCGGTTGCGCGTGCCTATTTGAGTCCGGGCAGCGATTCTGCTGCTGACCGTACGTCCGTCGGCTGGGACGACCGACTAGGTTCGCGCGCGCCATGACTTCACGGCGCCGTGAGGGCCTGGGCCGCGGCATCTGATCTCGTTTCATGAGGAGTAGCGGCAAACTCTTCGCGGTGCCCGAGATGTGGAGCGGCATCTTCGTGCTCGCCTCATCGGGATCGCGCTGTCCTTCACTTGGGGGTGCGGCGAAAATCTTGGACTGGGTTGTGCCGCAATTCCGAGCTTTCTCGGTATTCGAGCGGGCTGAGCGCCAAGGGAGACCTTGATTCGCTTTTCGTTGTACCAGTGGACGTAGGAGTCGAGCACCTGAATGAACTGCTCAATGTTTGTAGCCTGCCACTGACGAGGACAGAACAGCTCCGTCTTCAGCCGCCCGAAGAAGCCTTCGCATGCGGCGTTGTCAGGCGAGCACCCTTTGCGTGACATCGAGCGAATCAGCTTCGCATCAACGATCCGAGACAACCAGCTGGGCCAGCGATAGCGGGCGCCACGATCGGAGTGCACGACGGCCGGTATTTGCTATCCGCGACCTTCTCGACAGCTGCATCCAACATGGTGTTCACTAGGGAAGGTCTGAACAACGTGAGAACGCGGATGCGTTCAGCCGTTCAAAGCGCACCGAGCTGCAAGAAGGCTGACGCGTCGAGCGTTTCAGGTGCGTTGAGCC
>JAYTHL010000188.1:0-1588 GCA_043732605.1 Rhizobacter sp.
TGTCGGTGAAGGTGCCCGAGCCCAAGTTCTCGAGCCAGACCAAGGACAAGCTCGTCTCGAGCGAAGTGCGCGGGCCGGTGGAAGACGTCGTGAGCAAGACGCTGCACGACTACCTCGCCGAGAACCCGACCGACGCCAAGATCATCTGCGGGAAGATCGTCGACGCCGCGCGTGCACGTGAGGCCGCACGCAAGGCGCGCGAGATGACCCGGCGCAAGGGCGTGCTCGACGGCATGGGCCTGCCGGGCAAGCTGGCCGATTGCCAGGAGAAGGATCCGGCGCTCTGCGAGATCTACATCGTCGAGGGCGACTCGGCCGGCGGTTCGGCCAAGCAAGGGCGTGATCGCAAGTTCCAGGCGATCCTGCCGCTGCGCGGCAAGATCCTCAACGTCGAGAAGGCGCGCTACGAGAAGCTCATCACGAGCAACGAGATCCTCACGCTCATCACGGCGCTCGGCACCGGCATCGGCAAGGGTACGGGCGGCGACGACTTCAACGTCGACAAGCTGCGCTATCACCGCATCATCATCATGACCGACGCCGACGTCGACGGCGCGCACATCCGCACGCTGCTGCTGACGTTCCTGTTCCGGCAGATGCCCGAGCTGGTCGAGCGCGGCCACATCTACATCGCCCAGCCGCCGCTCTACAAGGTGAAGTTCGGCAAGGACGAGCAGTATCTGAAAGACGGCCACGAGCTCGACGCCTACCTGATGCGCGTTGCGCTGAAGGACGCGCGCCTCGAGACCGGCCGGCAGCCCGACGGCACCACGGCAGCGGTGCTGCAGGGCGAGACGCTAGAAGCGCTGGCGCAGAAGTACGTGATCGCCAAGAACGTCGTGGAGCGCCTGTCGAACTGGATGGACATCGACGCGCTGCGCGCCATGGCCAACGGCCTCGAGCTCGACCTCGACACGCTCGAGGCGGCCGAAGCCTCGGCGGCGTCGCTGCAGTCGGCGCTCAACGACGCCGAGGTCGCCGCCGAGTTCGACGTCCGCACCGACAAGCACATCCTGCGCATCAGCCGCCTGCACCACGGCAACGTCAAGTCGAGCGTGATCACGTCCGACTTCGTCCATGGCGCCGACTACGAAGCGCTGAGCACCGCGGGCAAGACCTTCCGCGGCCTCGTCGGCAAGGACGCGATCGTCAAGCGCGGCGAAGGCGACCGGCAGAAGGAAGCGCGCATCGGCGACTTCCGCGAAGCGATGGCCTGGCTGATCCAGCAGGCCGAAGGCGCGGTCGCGCGCCAGCGCTACAAGGGCCTGGGCGAGATGAACCCGTCGCAGCTTTGGGAGACGACGATGGATCCGACCGTGCGGCGCCTGCTGCGCGTTCAGCTCGACGATGCGATCGAGGCCGACCGCGTCTTCACCATGCTGATGGGTGACGAGGTCGAGCCGCGGCGCCATTTCATCGAGAGCAACGCCTTGCGAGTGGCGAACATCGACGTCTGAGCCGGCGCGGCGCGCGGGTCGCGCCGGCCCGCCGCTTCGAGCCAGAGGATCGCGATGCTCGCGAGCAGCAAGGCGTTCTTGGCGAGCGGCCCGCAGTGGTCGATGGTGAGCTGGGGCACGTTGACGGCGGC
>JAYTHL010000189.1:0-16398 GCA_043732605.1 Rhizobacter sp.
CCTTGAATTGTAGGCGGCGGAGCATCACCTGCCTCGGTCAGTCCTTGCCCTCCCGCCCCGGTTTCCACGCGCGTCAACGACCATGCAAGACATCACCCACCAGAACCTCGAAACCGACCTCGTCAACGCCTCGCTCGCGCAGCCGGTGCTGCTCGATATCTGGGCGCCGTGGTGCGGGCCATGCAAGTCGCTCGGGCCGATCCTCGAGAAGCTCGAGGTCGACTACGCCGGCCGCTTCAAGCTCGTCAAGCTCAACGCCGACGAGGAGCCCGAGATCGCGCAGCAGCTCTCGCAGATGTTCGGCGTCAAGAGCATCCCGTTCTGCGTCCTCTTCAAGGGCGGCCAGCCCGCCGACGGCTTCATCGGCGCGCTGCCCGAAGGCGAGGTGCGCAAGTTCCTCGACAAGCACGTGCCGAGCGCCGAGGAGCAGGCTGCCGAGAACGACGTCGCCGCGGCCGAGGAGCTCCTCGCCGAAGGCGACACCGACACCGCGCTCGACCGGCTTCAGGCCGCGCTCGCGACCAATCCGGCCAACGACACGGCGCGCTACGACTACCTGCGTGCGCTGCTCGAAGCCGGTCGCGTCGAGGAAGCGCGTGCTGCCTTCGATCCGGTCGCGTCGAGCCCGGTGCTCGACGCGCGCCTTGCCGCGGCAGGCCACTGGATCACCGCCATCGAGGCCGCGCCCAAGGCGCGTCCGCGCGACACGCTCGCTGCAGCGCTGGCCACGAACAAGCGCGACTTCGACGCCCGCTTCGAGCTCGCCCAGACGATGTTCGCGGAGCGCCAGTACACGCAGGCGATGGACGAGCTGCTCGAGATCCTGATGCGCGACAAGGCCTGGAAGGACGAGCTCGCGAGGAAGACCTACGTCGCGATCCTGCAGATCATGACCAAGCCGGTGAGCGCGGCCGCGGCCGCGAAGGCCGACGCTGCCGCGGCAGCGAAGAAGGGCACGCTCGAGATCGCCGGCAAGTCGCTCGCCGCGCCGAGCGATCCGGTCATCGACGCCTACCGGCGCAAGCTGAGCATGGTCCTGTTCTAGCCGCCGGTCGCGGCCGCGCGATCTAGCGCGAGCCGGTGATCATCTCCAGCGCCTTCAGGTACTGGGCGGCGGTCTTTCGCACGAGATCGGCAGGCATCGGCGGCGCCGGCGGACGCTTGTTCCACGGCTGGCCGTCGATGCGCACGCTCTCGAGCCAGTCGCGCACGAACTGCTTGTCGAAACTCGGCGGATTCGAGCCCTCGCGGTAGCTCGCCGCCGGCCAGAAGCGCGACGAGTCGGGCGTCAGCACCTCGTCCATCAGTACCAGCGTGTCGTTCTCGTCGAGGCCGAACTCGAACTTGGTGTCGGCGATGACGATGCCCTTGCCGAGCGCGTGCGCCGCTGCCTCGACGTAGAGACGGATCGCCGTGTCGCGCACCTTCGTGGCGAGCTCGGCGCCGATCAGGTCGCTGGCGGTGTCGAAGTCGATGTTCTCGTCGTGGTCGCCCATCCCGGCCTTGGTCGCCGGCGTGAAGATCGGCGCCGGCAGCTTCGCCGCGTTGACGAGCCCGGGCGGCAGCTGCACCCCGCAGACCGAGCCGCTCGCCTGGTATTCCTTCCAGCCGCTGCCGGCGAGATAGCCGCGCACGACGGCCTCGATCGGCAAGGGCCGCAGCTTCTTGACGAGCATCGAGCGGCCGCGCACCTGCGCGCGCTCGTCGGCCGCGACGACGCTTTCCGGGTCGTCGCCCGTGAGGTGGTTCGGCACGATGTGGCCGAGGCGCGCAAACCAGTAGAGCGCCATCTGCGTCAGGACGCGGCCCTTGTCGGGGATCGGCTCGCCAAGCACGACGTCGAAAGCGCTGAGGCGATCGCTCGCGACCATCAGCATGCGGTCGGCGCCGACCGCGTAGTTGTCGCGGACCTTGCCGCGCGCGATCAGCGGCAGCGAGCGGAGACTGCTCTCGAGGAGCGGCGCGCCAGCGCCCTCGCCGCCCGGCGACGCCGCGCTCACACCACCGTCTGCGCGAGCTCGCCCTGCGCGTAGCGCTTGGCGACGACCGTCAGCGATTGCGCCGTGATCTTCGCGGCCTGGCCTTCGCAGCCGAACTCGAGGTAGCGCTGGCGGCAGATCTTCTTGGCCGCCTCGCGCGCGGGCTTGAGGTAATCGCGCGGATCGAACTTGTCGGGGTTCTCGGCGAGGTACTTGCGGATCGCCGCGGTCATCGCCAGGCGCACGTCGGTGTCGATGTTGATCTTCCTCACGCCGTGCTTGATCGCTTCCTGAATCTCCTCGACCGGCACGCCGTAGGTCTCCTTCATCGCGCCGCCGTACTGGCGAATGACCGCGAGCAGATCCTGCGGCACGCTCGATGAGCCGTGCATCACGAGGTGCGTGTTCGGGATGCGCTGGTGGATCGCCTTGATGCGGTCGATGGCGAGGATGTCGCCCGTGGGCTTCCTCGTGAACTTGTAGGCGCCGTGGCTGGTGCCGATCGCGATCGCGAGCGCGTCGAGCTGGGTGCGCTTGACGAAGTCGGCGGCCTGCTCCGGGTCGGTGAGGAGCTGCTCGCGGGTCATCGTCGACTCGGTGCCGTGGCCGTCTTCCTTGTCGCCGCGCATCGTCTCGAGCGAGCCGAGGCAGCCGAGCTCGCCTTCGACGGTCACGCCCCTGGCGTGCGCCATGTCGACGACCTTGCGCGTCACGTCGACGTTGTAGTCGTAGCTCGCGATCGACTTGCCGTCGGCCTCGAGCGAGCCGTCCATCATCACCGACGAGAAGCCGAGGTCGATGGCGCTGCGGCACACCTCGGGGCTCTGGCCGTGGTCCTGGTGCATCACCAGCGGCACCTTCGGCCAGCTCTCGATCGCCGCCTGGATCAGGTGCTTGATGAAATGCTCGCCGGCGTACTTGCGGGCACCGGCGCTCGCTTGCAGGATGACCGGCGCGCCGACCTCGTCGGCGGCGCTCATCACGGCCTGCACCTGCTCTAGGTTGTTGACGTTGAAGGCCGGGATGCCGTAGCCGTTCTCGGCGGCGTGGTCCAGCAGCTGGCGCATGGAGACGAGAGGCATGGCGGCGTCCTGAAGCGAATGGGGATTACCCCAAATTCTAGAAGGCCCGCGCCGGCTCGGGGACGCCGCTCGTGCGGTTCCGTCGCCCGGCGTCTTTCGCCGGGCGACGATCCTAGGTTCTGGCCGAATCTTCCGGTGCAGGCTCGTCGGGCGCCTTGGCCGTTTCGGACGCGTGATGCTCCATGTGCGTCTTCTTGCCGGGCTGCGGCGTCGCGTCGGCGCCGGGAGCGATCTCCTCGTGGCGGTGCCTCTTTTCCTGCTGAACCTTCTTGTCGTGCGCGATGTTGCGGGGGTCGGTCATCGGATGCTCATGAATGGATCGATCCGCATTCTTCGCCGGCCGCCCCCGCATCGCGGTCGGACAAGAAGCCCTTGTCGACCGGACGACAGCGCAACGCCGCCCGTTACAGCGCCATCGACGGCCGCAGCGCCATTCCCGCGCGCCAGCGCTGCAGCCCGGGCCACTGCGCGTCGAGCCTGAGCTTGATCACGCGCGCGAAGTCGACGGCGACGACGGCCGTGATGTCGGCGACGCTGAACCGGTCGGCGGCGATGAAATCGCGGCCGGCCAGCCGCTCATCGAGCGTCGCGAAGAACTGGCGCCCGCGCGCCAGTCCGCGCTGCGCGAGCTCGGGGATCTGCGCGTAGTTCACCGGCCCGGCCAGCGCCCGCTCGGCCATCGCCGGCGCGCTGTTGCGCATCGCCTCGGCGATCGCCAGCAAGCCCTCGAACTCGATGCGCCAGTTCCAGCTCGCGATCTCTGCTTTCTCCGCCGGCGTGCTGCCGAGCACGGCCGGCTCCGGGAAGCGCGCCTCGAGCCATGCGGTGATCGCCGCGTTGTCGGTCAGCAGCGCGCCGTCGTCGGTGCGCAAGGCCGGCACGGTGCATTGCGGATTGATGTCGCGGTACGCATCGCCCAGCTGCTCGCCGTTGCGCAGGTCGATCTCGACCGTGCCGTGGGCGACACCCTTCTCCGCGAGCAGGATGCGCGCACGGCGCGGGCTCGGTGCGGTCGCGCAGTCGTAGAGCGTGATCATGGTCATGGCGTGGCGCACGCGAAGGTCACGCCGACGGCGCGAGCTTGTCGGCGGTGCGCGTCTCGAAGTCGCTGGCGTCGTGGCGCTCGTGCAGCTGGCTCGACGGCTGGCCCCACGTGCGGTTGACCATGCGGCCGCGCTGCGCGGCCGGCCGGCGCGCGATCTCGTCGGTCCAGCGCAGGACGTTGGCGTACTCCTGCACCTGGAGGAACTCGCCCGCGTCGTAGAGCTGGCCCTTGACCAGCGTGCCGTACCACGGCCACACCGCCATGTCGGCGATCGAGTAGTCGCTGCCGCCGAGGTACGCGCTCTCGCCGAGGCGGCGGTCGAGCACGTCGAGCTGGCGCTTGACCTCCATCGCGTAGCGGTCGATGGCGTACTCGATCTTGCTCGGCGCGTAGGCGTAGAAGTGGCCGAAGCCGCCGCCGAGGAACGGCGCGGCGCCCATCAGCCAGAACAGCCACGACAGGCACTCCGCGCGCTCCGCGCCACCGGCGGGCACGAAGGCGCCGAACTTCTCGGCCAGGTGCAGCAGGATCGCGCCCGACTCGAAGACGCGCATCGGCGTCGGCCCGCTGCGGTCGACCAGCACCGGGATCTTGGAGTTCGGATTGGCCGCGACGAAGCCGCTGCCGAACTGCTCGCCTTCATTGATCTTGATCAGCCACGCGTCGTACTCGGCACCGGCATGACCGAGGGCGAGCAGCTCCTCGAGCATCACCGTCACCTTGACGCCGTTCGGCGTGCCGAGCGAATAGAGCTGCATCGGATGGCGTCCGACCGGCAGCACCTTGTCGTGCGTCGGCCCCGCGACCGGCCGGTTGATGCTCGCGAACTGGCCGCCATTGCCTTGCGTCCAGGTCCAGACGGCGGGTGGCGTGTAGGGCGATGGGTCGGTCATGCACGCATGCTACGGCGGACGCCGAGAATGGGTTGATGCCCACGACGCCCGCCATGGACTCGATCGTTCGACTCACCTCGGGCGCTCCGGCCGCGGCGCTCCTGCTGGCGGCGATCGTTGCGCTCAGCGCGCTCGGGCTCTACGCGCGGCCGGCGCTGATCGAGCGTCACCTGCTGCGCCCGTACGGGCTCGTGCAGCGAGGCGACTACCTCACGCTCGTCACCAGCGGCTTCATCCACGCTGACCTCGCCCATCTGCTGCTCAACTGCTTCACCTTGTGGTCGTTCGGCTTCGGCCTCGAGCGCCGCATCGGCACGACGAGCTTTCTCGTGCTCTACGCGGCCGGCCTGCTGGTCAGCAGCGTCGCGACCTGGCTGCTCCACCGACGCCAGCCCGCGTATGCCAGCCTGGGCGCCTCGGGCGCGATCCTCGCGGTGCTGTTCGCGTCGGTCGTCGTCGCGCCCACGGCCTCGCTCTACCTCCTGCCGGTGCCGGTGCCGATCCCGGCGCCCCTCTTCGCGATCGGCTATCTGGCGTACAGCGTGCTCGCCGGTCGCGCCCGCGTGGGCCGCATCAATCACGATGCGCACGTGGCCGGCGCCCTCACCGGCCTGGCCTACATGGCGATCACGATGCCGGGCTCGCTGCAGCGCGCGTTCGGCGCGTGGCTGGGTTGAACAAGCGCCGTCGCGCCCGAAGGGCCGACGCCCCGACTCAGCGGCGGCGCAGCGGCGCGGCGAGCACGAGCGCCCAGTAGCGGTGTTCCTCGGGTGCGGTCGTCTCGCCTGCATCGACGCAGGCCAGCCCGAACTCCAGCACGGCCGCGTTCATGATGTTCTCGCAGTGCCCTTCGCTGTCGAGCCACGCGTCGACGACGTCGTCGAGCGAGGGATAGCCGACGGCGACGTTCTCCACCGCGCTGCCGAGCACGTAGCCCACGGCACGCACACGCTCGCCGAGGCCGTGGTTCTGGCCGTCGCGGTGGCTCATGCGACCCAGCCGCGCCATCTCGCGAGCCTGCGTCTGGGCCGCATCGGCGAGGCGGTCGTTCCAGGCGAGCGGCGACGCTTTCGCCGTCGCTCCCGAGCGGCACGCAAGGCCACGCGCGCGCACGTCGTTCAGGCGGCGCGTCGCGGCTTCGGCCGACACGGTTGCACCGCATGCAGCGGGCGTGATCGAGTGCACGGCGGTCGACAGCGTGAGCGTGACGGCCAGGGCGACGGCACACCGCGATGACCCGGATCGAAAGCGCGTTCGCGTCGGCATGGCGTCATCGTAGGCAGCGCCGCGCGACCACGGGCGTGAGGAGTTCGGCTGGATGTCGCGAGCGACGACCGTTCGTCGGCCCGTCGGTCCGGGAGCGCCTGCTTCCGTGCGAAACGCACAGCCGGTCCGTGACTCACCCCCGGAGACAGGGGGCCTGACGCGAGGCGGCCACGGGTCCAATTCGTTTCGTCATGAACACGATCCTTGCGCCCTTGCTGCGCCTTCTCCTGATCGCCGCGACGCTCGCCGCCGCGCTGCCCGCGGCAGCGTCGACGCGAGCCGCCGCGTCGCCCGTCGCCGCGACGGCGACCCTCGACACATGCTCCTGGGACCGGCCCGGCCACGATCCCTTCATGGGCGACGTGGTCTCGGCCGTCGACCGCTACCAGGACATCCCGACCGACGTGCGCGAGCGCCTCAAGGTTCGCATGGCCAGGCGCGACTACGACGATGTCGTCAGCATCCGGCGCGACAGCATCGCGGGCCGCGCCAAGGGCCGCTACGGCAGCGCCATCCGTGACATGCACTTCGGCAGCCACAAGCTCTGCCACACGGTGAGCCGCTTGGCCTGGAGCGCGCAGACGCAGGAGCGCGGACTCGTCTATTGCGACAGCCGCCAGTGCATCCTCGTGCCGACGGTGTGCCGCAACGTGAGCCGCATCACGCGCGCCGAGGTCGCGCACGAGCACGCCGAGGGTGAGGTGCCGGAGCCGTTGATCGCGCCCGTGGCGATGCTCGATCCCGATCCCGCGCCGATGCCGGTCAACGCGCGGCCGGCGCCGATCGACACGGCCGGCGAAACGGAGGTCGCGTCAGCGGCGCACAGCGGATATGGCGGAGGCGGAGGCGGAGGCGGTGGCGGTGGCGGTGGCGGTGGCGGGCCCGGCAGCTTCGCGTCGCTGGCCGGCACTGGCGCGGCAACCGCGACGAGCGCCGAGAAAGGCGCCTTCGGACATGTGTCGTCGGCGTCGCCGAGCGTCGAGACAGCCGCAATCGCGCCTGTTCCCGAGCCCGAGACATGGGGTCTGATGATCGCCGGACTCGCGGCCCTCGCCGCTGTGCGCCGTCGGCGGGCAGGCTCGCCGGATGGGTCAGCCGCGACTCGCGCGTCGCCGCCGCGCGACCGCGCCGAGCAGTCCTAGTCCGGCCGCGAGCAACGCATAGGTCTCCGGTTCCGGCACCGCCGCGACCGCGCTGAAGTTGCCGATCGTCGCCGTCGCCGATCCGCCGATGCAATCGGTGCAGTTGATGTACCAGCCGAACGACGAGGTCGCGCTGAAGGTGCGGTCGCCGCTCTGCCCGATGGCGCCGCCCGGGTCCGAGAGCTGAATGCGCTGCGCATCGACGATCACGCCGAAGATGTCGCCGCCCGGGCCGGCGTCGTCGCTGGTGAGGTACGACCAGTGAAAGGAAAAGTTGCCGCCCAGTCCGACGGCGACCTGGATCTGGCAAGGGCCGAGGAAGCCATAGCTGCTGCCGACGCAGCCCACGTCGCCGATCGGCGAGAGCAAGTTGCCGCCCGTGAACGACAACTGCGACGGCGTGAACGTCACCGAGTTGCCGTTCTCGCCGCTGCCGGAAAACGCACCGCTCGAAGTGATCACCCAGTTTTGAGGCACGTAGGCGCCGGTGAAGTCGGCGCGCGCCGGCGTCGCGAGCGCCGCCAGGACGATCGTTGCGAGTGCGAGGATGGGCTTCATGGCTTTGCGTTCTGTGATCAACGGAGGACGTCGCTAACGGCCGCTGCGGCGATGAGCGCATCGCGGTCGGCAGCGAGCAGATAGCCTTGCGAGAACGCATTGTTCGCTGCCTGCGTGACCGCAGCGACGCAGCCCGCGTGATCGCCGTAGCGCTCGACCGGCGACAGCCGCGGATCGCCGGTCGCGGCACGATCGGCCGCGGTGAGCGCGAACGGGATGTAGCCGCCGATGTAGTTGCAGACCTGGTCCTTGTGGATCGGGACGGCGGCGTACCTCCGGTTCAGTCTGTGGCGCGCACCGGGGAAGGTGCTCAGGGTGGACTACGGCGGTCCGCTGCGATGCGCCAGGCGAGATCCGCCGCGCGATTCACCAGCGGTCCGACCGCATCACCGGCTCCCACTTCGCGTTGACCTTCTGGTAGACGCTGATCGCGCCGTAGCGTTGCTCGCCGGCGGCGTTGAAGCGCATGGTGACGGTCACCGGCGCGATCGCGTCGATGGTCTTCAGCTTGGCCCGCAGCGCATCGGGGTCGACCGAATCGATACGTCGCGCGGTCTCGGACAGGACGTAGACCGCGTCGTAAGCGTAGTGCGCCGCCCAGACCGGTTCCGACTTGTAGGCGGCGCGGAACTTCTCCAGGAATTGGCGCCCGCCCCTGAACTCGCTGACGTCGGCCGAGCTCGACGTGACGTAGAGCGTCTTCACGTTCGCCGGCGCGGCCAGCATCTTCTCCGTCTTGGCGACGTGCGAGGCGACGACGGTGATGTCGCCCAGCCCCGCGGCGAACATCTGGTCGAACAACGGCAGGAGCTGGTTGTCGCGGATGACGACGACGAACACATCGGGCCGCGCCGCCTTCAGCTTGGCGATGTAGGCGGCGAAGTTCACGGTCTTGGTGTCGACGCTCTCGCTCAGCTCGACCTTTTTTCCACGCTCGACCAGCCCGGCCGTGATGCCTTCGGCGAGCGGCGTTCCGAAGGCCGTCTTCTCGTACAGGATGGCGACCTTCTTCGCGCGCAACGTGTCGCCGGTGTAGCTGGCGATGGCGCGCGCCTGCAGCGCGTCGTTGCCGATCAGGCGAAACGCATTGCCCTGGCCGAGCGCCGTCAGCTCCACGGCCGTGGACGTGAACATCTGCGGGATGTTGGCCTTGGCGTAGAGCGGGATCACCGCCTCGGTGATGTCGGAGCTCAGGTGCCCGATGACGGCAGTGACGCCTTGCTGGATCAGCGCCTCGGCGACCTTCTTCGCTTCTTCCTTGTCGGCCTTGTCGTCCATCGCGACGATCTCGATCCTGACCGGCTTGCCGGCGATCTTGTAGCCGGAGGCGTTGATGTCGGCGGCAGCGAGCTTCGCGCCGTTGACGACGTCCTGGCCGCGCGCGGCCGACGGCCCCGACAGGGGCTCGGCGACGCCGATCTTCAGCGTGTCGGGAATCCTGGGACCGCACGCCACGAGGGCGCCCGCGAGCGAGAGCGAGAGCGCGAGCGCGGAGATCGAACGGGGCAGCGACGCGACGATGGCGAAATCTCCTCGATGGGGTGACGCCGCACTATGCGTCGCGCGCCTGTCGGCCGAGTCCGTACCAACCCTGACCGGCCGACGGTCGACGTCACAGGACCGGAGCCGCCGCCTTCGCGTCGTCGAACGCGCCTTCGGACGCCTCGATCGGTGACGCCTGCGTCGTGTCGCACGCCGATTTGCGCGAGCGCGCGCGGCCGCGCGGGATGGCCAGGAAGGCGCGCGTCCCCGCCATCATCTCGGCGTCGCGTCGCCACAGGATCCCGGGGATGCGCACGGGCGTCGGATGAGCCAGCGCGATCGTGCACAGGCAGCTGACGCGCCAGGAAACCTTGAAGCTCTTCACGCGCGGCAACAGCTGGTTCCTGCGCCTGGAGGACAAGCTCGGCCCGATCGAATCCGGCAAGCTCGCCGACCTGCTGGTGCTCGACCGCGACTACTTCACGGTGCCGGCGGAGCAGATCAGGAAGGTGCGGCCGGTGCTCACCATGGTCAACGGCGTCATCGCGCACGAGACGCCCGGCGTGCTCGGCCCGCACGGCGGCAAGACGCGCGACTGGACCGGCCAGGTCGACACGCGCGGACGCTGGGACCGGGCCTGAGGCGGCCGACAGTTCATTCCACCGGCAGGTCGAGCACGCCGCCGGCGGCCGGCCGGTCGCGCAGCGCCGCGAAGTAGCGTTCGAGGCTCGGCCACGCCGGCCGCGTGTAGCGGTCGGCCGGCAGGCCGAACCAGCGGTGGAGCTCGCAGCCGATCGGAATGTCGGCCATCGTGAAGCTCTCGCCGCACATGAACGCACGCGTGGCGAGATGCGCGTCGAGCATGGCGAAGAGCGTCTCGGTCGCCTGCACCGAGCGCCTCGCCGCGGCCTCGTCGCGCCGTTCGGCGGGCGTACGCACCCACTGAATGAAGGCGTCGCGGCCCGCGGGGTTGAGCGTGGTCTGCTGCCAGTCCATCCAGCGCTCGGCGTCGAAGCGGTCCTTCAGCGACTCGGGGTAAAGGCGATCGGGCGAATGGCGCGCGCAGAGGTAGCGCACGACGACGTTCGATTCCCACAGCACGAAGCGCGCACCCGACGCGTCGCTGCCATCGTCGTCCTCGATCGTCGGCACGAGCGCATTCGGGTTGAGCGCGCGGTAGGCGGGCGTCTGCACGATGCCGAACTTGCCGCCGGCATCGTCGCGCCGGTGCGCGATTCCCAGCTCCTGCGCGCACCAGACGACCTTGCGGACGTTGATCGAGCTGAGTCGTCCCCAGATCTGCAGCATGGCGATGCTCCTCCACCGATGATTCAGCCTGTCGCGATTGTGGCGTCGCCATGCGCTGACAAGTCGCCGCGGCGTCGCGGGAACGCGAGCGAGAGGCACGGCATCCAATGCGCATGAAGCGACACCAGCCGAAGGATCAGGACGCCTCTTTCGCGATCGACGACGACCTCGCCCTCGCCCAGCGCATCGTCCGCGATGACCGCGCGGCATTCAGCCAGTTGATGCGCCTGCACAACATGGCCTTGTTCCGGACCGCACGCGCGATCCTGCGTAGCGACGCGGATGCCGAGGACGTGCTGCAGGAAAGCTACATCGCCGCCTTCCAGCACATGGCGGAGTTTCGCGGCGAGTCGCGGCTCGCCACGTGGCTGACGCGGATCGTGATCAACCGCGCGCTCGGCCGCCTGCGGTCGCATCGTCGCGACAACGTCGTCGAGCTCCTCGGCGACGACACGGCCGGCCACGTCTCGGCCGACGACGAGTCGCGCGACGACGGACGGGTCGAGTCGCCCGAGGCGAGCGCCATACGGGCGCAGCTGCGCCGCCTCCTCGAACGCAAGATCGACGAGCTGCCGCTCGCCTTTCGCACCGCCTTCATGCTGCGCGAGGTCGAGGAGATGACGATCGAGGAGGCCGCCGAGTGCCTCGCGATCCCGCCGGCGACCGTGCGAACGCGCGTGTTCCGGGCGCGAGCGCTGCTGCGCGCGTCGCTGGCCGAGGAGATGGATGTCGCCACCGCGGACGTCTTCAGCTTCGCCGGTGCGCGTTGCGACCGCATCGTCGCCGGCGTGCTCGAACGATTGCGCGCGATCGACGCCGCGCCCCACGCCTGACCGAGTGCGCGCGGGAACAGGGCCGGGCCCGCCTGCATCCAATGGAAGCAGTCTCCCTCTCAAGAAAGGTCCGCCATGAAGACAATCACCGCCCTCGCGGCATCGCTCGTCCTGCTGGCCGGCAACGCGCTGGCCCAATCGCCCAACGACGCGCAGATCGCGTCGATCGTGGTCACCGCCAACCAGGTCGACATCGACGCCGGCAAGCTCGCCGAGTCGAAGGCGAGCAGCGCCGAGGTGAAGTCGTTCGGCCGCCTGATGGTCACCGACCACTCGGGCGTGAACAAGCAGGCCGTCGCCCTGGTCACCAAGCTCAAGGTCACGCCCGAGGACAACGCCACCAGCAAGAGCCTGAAGGCCGGCGGCGCCGACAACGTCAAGGCCCTCGAGAAGCTGAGCGGTGCGGCGTTCGACCGTGCCTATGTCGACCACGAGGTCGTCTACCACCAGCAGGTGCTCGACGCCGTCGACAAGACGCTGATCCCGAGCGCGCAGAACGCCGAGCTGAAGAGCCTGCTGGAGGCCGTCCGCCCGGCATTCGTCGCCCACCTCGAGCATGCCAAGCAGTTGCAGGCATCGCTTGCGAAGAAGTCCTGACGGTCGGCGGCCGGCCCGGGCGGTCCTCGGGTTCGCCGCCGCCTGCGCTGCCGTCGCCCTCGCGGCGTCGGTCCCTCACGACGAGGCGGCCGCGGCGGCATCGGCCACGCACGAGATCGTCATCCAGGGCCTGCTCTACGTCCCCCAGACGCTGACCGTGAAGCGCGGAGACGTCGTCGTGTGGGTGAACAAGGATCCGTTCCCCCACACGGCGACCTCGACCGGCGCCTTCGACTCGACGTCGATCGCCGCCGGCGCGACGTGGCGCTTCAAGGCGACGCGCTCGGGAAGCTTCGCCTACCTGTGCACGCTCCACCCGACCATGAAGGGCACGCTGCGGGTGGAATGAGCAGTGGCCGTGCGACGGGGTTCGGGCCGACCCCGTCGCGGGCGCGGCGCAACTGGGTGGCATCGCGGCCCATGCATGCGCGGCGCCGCTGTCAGATCGCGATGGGCTCGCCGCGGGCACTGCGGGTCGCGCCCGCGAGGCGCGCGCCATGACCGGTCGCGCCTGGTGGCGACGCAGCCTGAAGGCGCTGCACCAGATCGCCGGCATCGCGGGCGGCGGCCTCGCGGCCTGCCTCGTCATCGGCTTGTGGGCGAACGCGCTCGCTTCGGCCACCGGTTCGCGGGCCGCTGCGGCGGACGCGGCACGGACAAGGCCGGCGGCATGCCCGCGTAGCCGCTCGACCACCGAAGGCGACGCGTCTACGTCGCCGGGCTCCTGTGCAGCGCGATCGCGGCGGCCGCGAACATCAGCAGCGCGCCCACGCCCTCGGCCCAGCCGAAGCGCTCGGACAGCGCGACGACGCCGACGCCGACCGCGATCACCGGGCCGATGAACGCATCGAGCCCGGCGCGGAACGCGCCCCAGTCGCGCAGCAGCTTCGTGTAGATCGTGAGGCCGGCGAGCGAGCCAGCGACGACGAGAAAGGCGAGCGCCGGCAAGGTCGGCCAGGTCGCGAGCGCGCGCAGGTGACTGGCCTCGACCGGCTCGAGCGCCAGCGACAGGAGGACCAGGCCGATGCCGCCGATCAGCGTGTGCAGCCCGCCAGCGCGAGGACCGGCATCGTGGTGGCGATCGGCGCTTGCGCCAGCGCGGCGCGGATGTCGCGCTCGAAGCGCGCCGCGCCCACACGGTCCAGCAGCGACATGTGCAAGAGCTTGATCGCGACGGCGCCCTCGAACCGCCTCGAGGTCCAGCAATTCGTCGAGCAATGGATTCAGTTGCTTCCATCGTTCGCGACCCGGCATTGCCATGTCTGCACTCTCCCCGATCTGTCCGTGAATGTCCGTTCGTTTTCGGACAACAACCGTGCGTCATCCACCATCGTGACGACGATCGGGAGCCGCAGCACGAAAGGGGGCCGCCATGCCGACACCCTTGTTCCTATCGGCATCCACAGAGAGCAGACGACCGGGCCGATCGCGGCGCCGTCGATGCGCCGGCGTGGAGTCTCAGCGACTCGTCACGCGAGCTGCGAGCTACCGCGCCGTGCCGGCAAGCGGCGTCCGCTGCGACCTCCGCGAAACCGGCCGGATGCGGGCCAGCAAGCTCTCGGTGATCTCTCGCGCGTGCCCGGTGCGGTCGGCGCCCATGCGGGTGAACAACGCCTTGCCCACGATCAGCGCCTGCCCGGCGCGACCGGTGCCATCGAGATCGGCGAAACAGCCGTTGACGGCGAAGTGGATGTTCTCGGCCAGGCTTTGCAAGGCGTTGGCCGGCCCGGCGAAATCGCTCATCGGCAAGAGACCCATTTCCTCGTAGGTCAGCGAGATGGCCGCCGTGGCTGCCGCCTTGTAGGTATCGGCATCGACGCTGTCGAGCTTGCGGTCGATCCGGTCGAGCGTGACGACGAGATCGCGGAGCTGCTTGATCCTGGCATTCATGTCGGCATCTCCCAAGGTGCGTTCCCTTCGCATCGGCTGTCGGCACAGTCAACTTGAAGGAAGGTTGCAACGAATCGCTCGGAACACTTTCCAAGCAACGCCCGGACCAACAGCGACGTTGCTCGCACGGCCACCGTCGCGCCGTGACGGAATGTGCGGTCTGCGCCTACACGTGGTTGCGCCGCCGGATTGCAGCGCTCCGATACGCACTGACTAACCTCGATGCCGCTCATCAACTGATCGCCGTCTATTCGGCAAAGGAGACACATCCATGGCATCGACACAACTCTCCCGTTCCAAGATGGTGACCGGCCTCTTTCCCGACCGGGCCAGCGCGGAGCGCGCCTACAACGACATCTCCGGTCGTGGCTATGGCAACGACGACGTGAACCTCGTCATTAGCGACGACACGCGCAAGCGCCACTTCCTCGCCGAAGGATCGCCGCAGACCGAGCTGGGCACCAAGGCCGCCAAAGGCGCCGGTGTCGGTGCAGGCATCGGTGGCGCCGTCGGTGCGACGCTGGCAGCGATCGCCGCCATCGGCACCTCGCTCGTCATTCCGGGCCTCGGCTTGATCGTGGCCGGCCCGTTGGCTGCCGGCCTCGCAGGCGCGGGTGCAGGTGGTGCGACCGGCGGTCTGATCGGCGCGCTGATCGGCGCCGGCATTCCCGAAGAACGCGTCAAGCACTACGAGGAAGGCATTAAGAACGGCGGCATCCTCATGGGCGTGACGCCACGCTCGGACGACGACGCGCGTTACTTCGAGACGCAATGGCAGCAGCATGAGGGCCAGCACGTGATCGGCACGGGCGCGGGTGCTGCGGCCGGAGCAGTCGCCGGCGGGACGTTGGGATCTGTCGGCGGACCCGTGGGCATGGCCGCAGGCGCGGCGATCGGTGCCGTCGCGGGCGGCTTGGCCGGCAAGGGCGGGGCCGAGGTCGTGAATCCTCGCAGCGACGACAACCGCGGCGACCACAACCTGACCAAGGGCGTGGGCGCGGGCGCCGGAGCGGCGACCGGTGCGGCGATCGGTGCGGTCGGCGGTCCGATCGGCATGGCTGCCGGCGCTGCTGTCGGTGCCGTCGCGGGCGGACTGGCCGGCAAGGGCGCTGGTGAAGTCGCCAATCCGACGCGTCAGGACGACCTGGCGGGCCACAACCTCGCCAAGGGTGTCGGTGCAGGCGGTGGTGCCGCGACGGGCGCCGTCCTCGGCGCTGCCGGTGGACCGGTCGGCATGGCCGCGGGTGCAGCTGTCGGTGCCCTCGTCGGCGGAGCGGCCGGCAAGGGAACGGGCGAAGTCGTCAACCCGAAGCCGGGCGACAAGTCGCGCGCCTGATCGCGATCCGTCGCGGCCAATGAAAAAGCGGAGCAACTGCTCCGCTTTTTCTCGTCCGGGTCGCGGCTGTCGTCAGCGCGCTAGATCCGGCCGAACGGCCAGGCGCCATGCTCCCCCGTGGGCCTCGCGTACTTTCGCCGATGCTGGCGCTCCGGGCTGCGGTACACGCGTCGCGCCGAAAGCAGCGCGACGGCGACAGCCACGAGGATGGCGCTGAAGAGAAAGCCGAGCGTCGACGTGCAGAAGAGAAACGATCCCAGCCCGACCGCGAGGTACAGGTAAGGTGACGCCTCGTACCACACGGCCTCGACGCTCACGCATTTCTCCTCGAAGACTCAGGCGCTGCGACGACGGCGAGCGATGAAGCCCATCGCGCCCAGGCCGGCGAGCATCAGCGCGTAGGTCTCGGGTTCCGGCACTGCCGTGACGGTGAAGTTCGTGGCTTCGAAAGCGTCTTGCGACGGCGAGGCGAGGATCAGGTCGGTGATCTTGGCCCCGGCCAGCGCGGTGAACTCCACGTACTGCGAGAAGCTCTGGTTGCCGTTGGTGACGGCGAAGTTCAGGCTCCCCGCGCCGACCGTGAAGACCTGATCCGGGCCGATCGTGCTCTTGACCGTCAGCGAGTTGTAGAGGTCAGGCGAGCCCCACAGGAAGCTGATGTAGTCCAGGCCGGCGCCGGCGAAGTGCATCGTCGCCGGGCTGTTGTTGTTCGGCGCCGGGCCGGCGGACAGGAACAGGTTGCCAGCGACGGTGCCAGCAGGCTGGTCGGCAAAGGCCAGGTCGGTCGAGTACACCGTGCCGCCGGTGATGGTGGCGGTGATGGTGCCCGAGAGCGTGCCGCCCGCACCGACGGTGCCGGTCGGCGTGCCCGACAGAGTGGCGAACGAGCCGGCAGGGCCGGCGCGCAGACCGCCAACGACCGTTGCATCGGCGCTGAACGCCGCAGCCAGGGCTGCGACTGCGAGAAGGGACTTGGCGAATTTCATG
>JAYTHL010000190.1:0-5552 GCA_043732605.1 Rhizobacter sp.
ATCCCGCCGCCCAACAGCTCGAGAACGACATCCGGCGACGTGCGCGCGACGTCGGTCCACGCGCAGACCTCGACGCGTTCAGCGCCGCCCGGCGCCATCCACGCGAGCGCGCTCGCATCGTCGACGGCGAGCCGCACGTCCTCGCCGCGCGAGGCGAGATCCGCGGCCAGTCGCCACGCGACGCCGATGTCGCCGAAGTTGTCGACGACCCGGCAGTAGAGATGCCAACGCATGCGTCCGATTATCGAAGGCGCCGCTCGCGCGACGCTCGTCCGCACCGCGACGAGGGACGAAAGGCGCGCGGCACAATCAGCGCCGATGAGCGAGCCGACGGTCGACACAGCCAGCGACGGCGCTCGCGCCGCCGCGCGCGAGCGGCTGACGGCCGAGGTCGCGGCACTGCCCGGCCTGCCCGGCGTCTATCGCTTCTTCGACGCCGCCGACGGCATCCTCTACGTCGGCAAGGCGCGCGACCTGAAGAAGCGCGTCTCGAGCTACTTCAACCGGCGCCACGCCGACAGCGACCACTCGATCTGGGTCGGCCACATGGTGTCGCGGATCGCGCGCATGGAGACGACGGTCGTGCGCTCCGAGGCCGAGGCGCTGCTGCTCGAGAACAACCTCATCAAGGCGCTGGCGCCGCGCTTCAACATCCGCTTCGTCGACGACAAGAGCTATCCGTATTTGAAGATCGAGTCGCAGAAGTTCCCGCGCATGGCGTACTACCGCGGCGCGGTCGACCAGAAGCATCGCTACTTCGGTCCGTTCCCGACCGCGTGGGCGGTGAAGGATTCGATCCAGCTGCTGCAGAAGGTCTTCCACCTGCGCACCTGCGAGGACACGGTGTTCGCCAACCGCACGCGGCCGTGCCTGCTGTACCAGATCAAGCGCTGCTCGGGGCCTTGCGTCGACTACATCACGCCCGAGGCCTATGCGCGCGACGTCGCCAATGCCGAGCGCTTCCTGCGGGGCGAGCAGCAGGAGCTGATGGACTCGCTGCAGGCCGAGATGATGGCGCGCGCCGAGGCGCTGCAGTTCGAGCAGGCGGCCGACATCAGGAACCAGATCGGCTCGCTCTCGCGCGTGCTGCACCAGCAGGCGGTCGAGGACAACACCGGCGGACGCGTCGTCGACACCGACGTCCTCGCGGTCAAGGTCGACGGCGGCCGCGCCTGCGTCAACCTGGCAATGGTGCGCGGCGGCCGTCACCTCGGCGATCGGCCGTACTTCCCGAAGCAGGTCGAGAGCGCGATCGATGTCGTGACGGACAACGCGCCGGAGGCGAGCGGCGACGCCGACCCTGCCCCCGACGACAGCGCGCGCTCCCCCGAGGCGCGCGTGCTCGAGGCCTTCATCGCCCAGCACTATCTCGAAGGCGGAATGCCGCCGCTGCTGGTCGTGAGCCACCCGGTCGGCAAGGCGCTGATCGAGACGCTGGCGGTGCGCAGCGGCGTGCGCGCGACTGTGCAGCACCAGCCGCGCGAGCCGCGCCGCGCCTGGCTCGACATGTGCATCAAGGGCGCGGCACTGCGGCTCGCGCAGTTGCTCGCCGAGGAGGGATCGCAGCAAGCCCGCACGCGGGCGCTGCTCGATGCGCTCGACCTCGTCGTCGAGGACCTGCACGCGTTCCGGATCGAATGCTTCGACGTCAGCCACACGGCAGGCGAGGCGACGCAGGCGTCGTGCGTGGTCTTCGAGGCGCACAAGATGCAGAGCGCGCAGTACCGGCGCTACAACATCGCCGGCATCACGCCGGGCGACGACTACGCGGCCATGCGCCAGGTGCTGGTGCGTCGCTACGCCAAGCTTGTCGAGGCGGCGGCGCAAGGCAACGGTCGGCTGCCGGACCTCGTGCTGATCGACGGCGGAAAGGGACAGGTCGGCGTCGCGCGCGAGGTGTTCGAGGAGCTCGGCATCGAGCTCTCGCGCATCGTCGGCGTCGAAAAGGGCGAGGCGAGGAAGGTCGGGCTCGAGGAGCTCGTCTTCGCCGACGGCCGGCCCAAGATCGCGCTCGGTCGCGAGTCGGCGGCGCTGATGCTCGTGGCGCAGATCCGCGACGAAGCGCATCGCTTCGCGATCACCGGAATGCGGGCGCGCCGTGCCAGTGTGCGCACCGGCGCGAGCTCGCTCGAGGAGATTCCGGGCGTCGGCCCCAAGAAACGCGCCAAACTGCTGCAACGCTTCGGCGGCGCGCGCGGCGTCGGCCGGGCCAGCGTCGAGGACCTGCTCACCGTCGACGGCATCTCTCGCGAGCTCGCCGAGGAAATCTACCGTGCCCTCCATTGAATCCAGCCCGATGCCGGTTCGTCGTCGCTTGTCGCGCATGCGGGTCATGTCGATCGGCGTCGCGCTGCTGATGACCGCCTGCGCCGGACCGTCCGAGGACCGCGCACCTGGCGACGGCGCCGCTGCGCAGCGCCCGTCGACAGCGTCGCCGTCGTCGCCACCGAAGGCGGTCGCCCCGGCGGCCGCAGCCGAATCGCGCAAGCCCTTGCCCGCGCCGGCCTCGGGTCGCAACTGGGAGCAGGTCCGCCACCAGGCCGCCGAGCGACTGGTCGCCGCGAATCCCGACATCACCTACATGGGCACCGTCCCCGACCAGCTGCTCGCGATTCCCGTGCTCGAGGTCGAGCTCAACGGCGACGGCAGCGTGCGGCGCATCGAGATCCTGCGCGCGCCGCGCGAGGCCAAGGACACGCTCAAGATCGCCGTCGAGGCGATCCGCCGCGCCGCGCCGTACGGCGACGTGTCGCGGCTGCCGAAGCCGTGGAAGTTCGTCGAGACCTTCCTGTTCGACGATGCCCGCAAGTTCAAGCCGAGGACGCTCGATCGCTGATCCCGTCGATGACCCGATCGTCTTCGCGCCGGCGTCGCCCGCTCCGGCAGCGACGCAGCGGCACAATCCCCCGATGTTCTTCAACCTGCCGACGCTGCTGACCTGGGCGCGCATCGTCGCCATTCCACTTGTCGTCGGCGTGTACTACACAGGCCTGCCGACCGAGACGCAGAACATCGTCGGCACCGCGCTCTTCATCCTCGTCGCCCTCACCGACTGGGCCGACGGCTACCTCGCGCGCCGGCTCAACATGACGTCGTCGTTCGGCGCCTTCCTCGATCCGGTCGCCGACAAGTTCCTGGTGACGGCGGCGCTGCTCGTGCTCGTGCACCTCGCCCGGCTGCATGCCTTCATCGCCCTCGTCATCATCGGCCGCGAGATCGCGATCTCGGCGCTGCGCGAGTGGATGGCGCAGATCGGCGCCGCCCGCAGCGTCGCCGTCCACATGCTCGGCAAGGTGAAGACCGTCGTGCAGATGATCGCGATCCCGTTCCTGCTCTACCACGGCGTGCTGTTCGGCCTGATCGACACGCAGCTGTGGGGCACCGTGTTGATCATCGCGTCGGCGATCCTCACGATCTGGTCGATGGTGTACTACCTGCAGAAGGCATTGCCGGAAATCCGTGCCCGTGTCCGTTGACGGGCGGCCCGGCTTCGTCCGGGCAATGCCGTGGCTCTTCGTCGTCATCTGGTCGACCGGCTTCGTCGTCGCCCGCGGTGCGATGCCGCACGCGCCGCCGTTCGGCTTCCTCGCGATCCGCTTCGCGCTGTCGTTCTTGTGCCTGGCAGCGTGGGTCGCGGCGGTCGGCGCCGCGTGGCCGACGAGCCGGGCGCAGGTCGGCCATCTGGTCGTCACCGGCATCCTGATCCAGGGTGCCTATCTCGGCGGCGTCTGGGCAGCCGTCAAGGCCGGCCTCGGCGCGGGCACCGTGGCGCTCATCGTCGGGCTGCAGCCGGTGCTGACGGCGATCTGGGTCGCGCAGAGCTCACGCGCGAGCGGGCAGGCCGGCGTGACGTCGCGCCAGTGGCTGGGTCTCGCCTTCGGCTTCGCCGGCATCGGCCTGGTCGTGTGGCGCAAGCTCGGCGGCGAGGTCACGCCGGCGAATCTCGCGATGTCGGTGGTCGCGCTGCTCGGCATCACGGTCGGCACGCTCTATCAGAAGCGCTTCGTCGGACCCTGCGACGTGCGCTCGGCGAGCGCGGTGCAGATGCTCGCCGGGCTCGTCGTCTGCGCGCCGCTCGCGCTTGTGGAGACCGAGCCGATCCAGTGGCACGTCGATCTCGTCGCCGCGATGGCGTGGTCGGTCTTCGTCCTCACCCTCGGCGGCAGCTCGCTCCTCTACCTGCTGATCCAGCGCGGCGAGGCGACGGCCGTGACCAGCCTGCTCTACCTCGTGCCGCCCTGCACCGCGCTGATGGCATGGGCAATGTTCGACGAGTCGCTGACGCCGATCATGATGCTGGGCATGGCGCTCACCGTCGTCGGCGTCGCGCTCGTTGTCCGCTCGCCGAACCGACTGGAAACGAAGGAGATCCCGTGATCAAGAAGACGCACCGCATCGCCGTCATCGCCGGCGACGGCATCGGCACCGAGGTCATGCCCGAGGGCCTGCGCGCGCTCGAGGCGGCGGCGACCCGGTTCGGCATCGGCCTGGCCTTCGACCACTTCGACTTCGCCTCGTGGCCTTACTACGAGCGCCATGGCGAGATGATGCCGGCCGACTGGAAGGAGAAGATCGGCCACCACGACGCGATCTTCTTCGGCGCCGTCGGCTGGCCCGAGAAGATCGCCGACCACGTCTCGCTCTGGGGCTCGCTGCTGAAGTTCCGGCGTGAGTTCGATCTCTACGTGAACCTGCGTCCGGCCAGGCTGATGCCCGGCGTTCGCTCGCCGTTGGCCGGCCTGGCGCCCGGCGATATCGACATGATGATCGTGCGTGAGAACACCGAAGGCGAGTACTCGAGCCTTGGCGGGCGCATGTTCGAAGGCAGCGAGCGCGAGTTCGTCGTCCAGGAGACGGTGATGACGCGGATCGGCGTCGACCGCGTGCTGCGTTACGCCTTCGAGCTCGCCCGCTCGCGGCCGAAGAAGCACCTCACGTCGGCGACCAAGTCGAACGGCATCTCGATCACGATGCCGTACTGGGACGAGCGCGTCGAGGCGATGGCCGCGCAGTTCCCCGACGTCCGCGTCGACCGCTTCCACATCGACATCCTCGCGGCGCATTTCGTGCAGAGGCCGCAGATGTTCGATACGGTCGTCGCGAGCAACCTCTTCGGCGACATCCTGAGCGACCTCGGGCCGGCATGCACCGGTACGATCGGCATCGCGCCTTCCGCGAACCTCAATCCGACACGCGAGCACCCGTCGCTGTTCGAGCCGGTGCACGGCTCGGCGCCCGACATCGCGGGCCAGGGCATCGCCAACCCGATCGGCCAGATCTGGTCGGGCGCGCTGATGCTCGACTTCCTCGGCCATCGCGACGCCCACGACGGGATCATGGCGGCGATCGAAACCGTGCTCGATCCCGCCTCCGGCGCGCCTCGCACGCGCGACCTCGGCGGACGCGCGTCGACGGCCGAACTCGGCAAGGCAGTGGCGGAGGTCGTCGCCCCGTCGTCGCAGCGCGCGCCCGCGACTGCTGCATCGCGCTAGGGGCGCTGTCAAGCGCCGAATACACGTGCGGCAGCGATTTCGCTCGCCACGTGGCAAATA
>JAYTHL010000191.1:0-5551 GCA_043732605.1 Rhizobacter sp.
GGCGCCAAGCGCCAGCTCGAGATCGCGATGTGCCTGGCGACCGCGCCGCGCGCCCTCCTCCTCGACGAGCCGCTCGCCGGCATGGGGGCCGAAGAGACCGGCCGCATGCTCGCACTGCTCGCGGCTCTCAGGCCGACGCACGCGATCCTGCTCGTCGAGCACGACATGGACGCGGTCTTCAAGGTCGCCGACCGCATCACTGTGATGGTCAACGGGCAGGTGATCGCGAGCGACGTCCCGGAGCGCATTCGCACCGACCCTGCCGTGCAGCTCGCCTATCTCGGCGACGGCCACTGACCGCGATGGAGACGCTGCTCGCGGTCACCGACCTGCACGCCCGCTACGGCGACAGCCACGTGCTGCGCGGCGTCACGCTCGCGATGCCGCCCGGCCGCTCGCTCGGCCTGCTCGGCAGGAACGGCATGGGCAAGACGACGCTGATCCGGACCGCGCTCGGCTTTGTCACCGCCGCCGCCGGCAGCGTCGCCTGGCAAGGCCGTGCGATGACCGGCGCGCCGCCCGAGAAGATGGCGCGACTCGGCATCGGTTACGTCCCCGAAGGCCGCGGCATCTTCCCGAACCTGTCGGTGCGCGAAAACCTCGTGATGACATCGCGGCCCGGCGTCGACGGCAGCCGCACCTGGACGCTCGAGCGCGTGCTCGCGACCTTCCCGCGCCTGGCCGAGCGCCTCGGGCACGGCGGCCAGCAGCTCTCGGGCGGCGAGCAGCAGATGCTCTCGATCGGCCGCGCGCTGCTCACCAATCCGCGCCTGCTGATCCTCGACGAGGCGACCGAGGGCCTGGCGCCGCTCGTCGTCGCCGAGATCTGGAAGACGATCGCCGCGATCCGCGAGACCGGCATCGCGACGCTCATCGTCGACCGCAACGCGCGCGCCGTGCTCGCCCACACCGACGATGCCGTGGTGCTCGAAAAAGGACTCGTCGTCGCAGCGGTTCCATCGTCGGCGCTCGCCGCCGATGCCGCCTCGCTCGCGCGCTATCTCGGCGTGTCGTAGCGAAGAGCGCCGCTAGACTGACCACCCCTCGCCCACCGGACACGCCATGATTCTCGAAGTCGCCGACATCCGCATCCCGCCGGGCCAGAACGCCGCATTCGAGGTCGCGGTCGCGCAGGGCCTGGCGACTGTCATCTCCAGGGCCAAGGGCTATCGCTCGCACCAGGTGCACAGGGGCATCGAGTCGCCCGAGCGCTACCTGCTCCTGATCCAGTGGGACACGCTCGAGAACCACACCGCCGATTTCCGTGGCGGGCCGCTCTTTGCCGAGTGGCGCGCCTTCATCGGCCCGTTCCTCGCCGTGCCGCCGCAGGTCGAGCACTTCACGCTCGCGACGCCGTCGTCGAGCTGACCGGCGCCGGTCCGAGGGCTGGTCGCCCGGGCGTCGCCTCCCCGTTATGAGCCGGCCGCAGAAGCAAACGCCGAAACTGTTCTTTCGGTGACGCGGGCGCGTCCGTACAGTCCGCGCTCCGGCGTCTGGCGCCGAACTCGATTCGGACGATGGACACGGCGAAGGCAACGACTCTCTACGCTCGGGCGGCACCCGGCTTCGACGACCGCGTCGAGCGCGCGCTCGACGCGCTCGTGCAGGCCGCCGACACCCACCGCGGCCGGATCGTCCAGGCGTCGAGCCTCGGCGCCGAAGACCAGGTCGTCACCGACCTGATCGCCCGCTACCAGCTGCCGATCGTCGTCGCGACGCTCGACACCGGCAAGCTCCACTCCGAGACGCTCGACCTGATCGGCGCCGTGCGCGAGCGCTACGGCATCGCCATCGAGCGCTACCGGCCGGTGCGCGAGGCGACGATCGCCTTCGTCGCGCGCAACGGCGAAGACGCGATGTACAAGAGCATCGAGTTGCGCAAGGCCTGCTGCGCGATGCGCAAGGTCGAGCCGCTCGGGCGTCTGCTCGAGGGGCGCGACGCCTGGGTCACGGGCCTGCGCCGCGAGCAGTCGAACGAGCGCGGCGGCGTCGCCGTCGAGGTCGTCGACGAGCGCGGCCGCACCAAGTTCAGCCCGCTCGCCGACTGGAGCTGGGCCGACGTCTGGAACTACATCGAGCTCAACGACGTGCCCTACAACGCCCTGCACGACCGCTTCCATCCGAGCATCGGCTGCGAGCCGTGCACCCGCGCGATCGCCGTCGGCGAGGACTTCCGCGCCGGCCGCTGGTGGTGGGAGCAGGGCGCGAAGGAATGCGGCCTGCACGTCGAACCGATCCACGCTCGCGCGAGCACCGCCACCGCATGAACGCGCCCACACCGATCGACCGCCTGCTCCTCCCGGAATTCGACGTCGCCCAGCTCGACGCGCTCGAGGAAGAGGCGATCTTCATCCTGCGCGAGACTGCCGCCGCGTTCGAGCGGCCTGCCCTGCTGTTCTCGGGCGGCAAGGACTCGTGCGTCGTGCTTCATCTCGCGCAGAAGGCGTTCAAGCTCGCCGGCGCGCCCAAGTCGCGCCTGCCGTTCCCGCTGCTGCACGTCGACACCGGGCACAACTTCGCCGAGGTGATCGCGTTCCGCGACCGCATCGTCGCCGAGCTCGGCGAGCAGCTCATCGTCGCGCACGTCGAAGACTCGATGGCACGCGGCAGCGTGCGCCTGGCCTCGCCCGACGAATCGCGCAACGGACACCAGAGCGTGACGCTGATGGAGGCGATCGACGCGCACCGCTTCGACGTACTCATCGGCGGCGCCCGACGCGACGAAGAGAAGGCACGCGCCAAGGAGCGCATCCTGTCGCACCGCGACAGCTTCGGCCAGTGGCAGCCGAAGAACCAGCGGCCCGAGCTCTGGACGCTCTTCAATACCCGTCTGAAGCCGGGCGAGCACATGCGCTCGTTTCCGATCAGCAACTGGACCGAGCTCGACGTCTGGCTCTATATCCAGCGTGAGCGGATCTCGCTGCCCGACCTCTACTACTCGCATCCGCGCGAGGTCGTGCGCCGCCGCGGCCTGCTCGTGCCGATGACGGCCGTGACGTCGCCGGCACCGGGCGAGGCGATCGAGACCATCGACGTGCGATTTCGCACCGTCGGCGACATGACCTGCACCTGCCCGGTCGAGAGCCTCGCCGCCAACGCGGCCGAGGTCGTCGGCGAGACGCTCTCGGTGACGGTGAGCGAGCGCGGCGCGACACGCATGGACGACCGCACGTCGGACGCGTCGATGGAACGGCGCAAGAAAGAGGGCTACTTCTGATGAGCACGGTCTCGCTTCTCGCGACCGACGCCGCGTCCGATCTCGTGTCCGCGTCCGCACCGGCCGCCAACGACGAGTCCAACCGCGCCGCGAAGAAGCCGCTGCGCTTCCTCACCGCCGGCTCCGTCGACGACGGCAAGAGCACGCTCATCGGCCGCCTCCTGCTCGACAGCCGCGCCATCCTCGCCGACCAGCTCGACGCGCTCGAGGCGAAGGCCGGTGGCGGCCAGCCGATCGATCTCTCGCTCCTCACCGACGGCCTCGAGGCCGAACGCGAGCAGGGCATCACGATCGACGTCGCCTATCGCTACTTCGCGACGCGCGAGCGCAAGTTCATCATCGCCGACGCACCCGGCCACGAGCAGTACACGCGCAACATGGTGACGGCCGCTGCCGGCAGCGACGCCGCGGTCGTGCTCGTCGACGTCACCAAGCTCGATCTCGCGGCGCAGCCGCTTGGTGTCACGACGCCGCTCGTGCTCCTGCCGCAGACGCGCCGGCACGCCCTCCTCGCGCAACTCCTGCGCGTGCCGCACATCGTCTTCGCGGTCAACAAGCTCGACGCCGTCGCAGATCCTGGCGCCGCGTTCGCGCGCGTGCGCGACGCGCTCGCCGAGTTCGCGGTGCACGCCGGTTTCGCGCCCGCGGGCATCGTGCCGATCTCGGCGCTGCACGGCGACAACGTCAGCCGCGCCGGCAACATCGAGGGCTACGACGGGCCGACGTTGTTGGCGTTGCTCGAGCAGCTGCCCGACGAGGTCGCGACCGTCGGCACGAGCCTCGTGCCGGTGCAATACATCGGCGGTGTCGGCGGCGATGCCGGCATCGGCCATCGCTCGCGCGTGCTCTGGGGCCGGGTCGCGCGCGGCGCGGTCACTGTCGGCGACACGCTCGCGGTGTTCCCGAGCGGCGAGCAGGCACGCGTCGCCGAGCTGCATGCCGCCGTCGGCCGCGTCGAGCGCGTCGCGGCCGGGCGCTCCGCCGGCATCGTCCTCGACCGCCAGCTCGACGTCTCGCGCGGCGACTGGCTCGCGGCGCCCGGCAGCCAGGCGCCGACGACATCGTTTCGCGCCACGCTCGCATGGCTCGACACCGAGCCGGCGATCGTCGGCCGCAAGTACTGGCTGCGCCATGGCAACCGCTGGCTGCAGGGCCGCATCGCCGTGATCGAGAGCCGGCTCGACGTCGACACGCTCGCTGCGCACGAGGCCCACGAGCTCGGCGTCAACGACATCGGCGAGGTGCTGTTCGAGACGCAGCAGCCGGTGCCGATCGAGCGCTTCGCCGACGATCGCGTCGCCGGCGCGCTGCTCGTCGTCGATCCCGCGACGAACCGCACGAGCGGCGCGTTTCTCGTGCGCGAAGCGTTGTCATCCTGATGAAGAAAGGCCGCTCACGCGGCCTTCTTCACTTCGCGCTGTAGATCTGGTCGAAGACGCCACCGTCGGCGAAGTGTGTCTTGTGCGCCTTGGCCCAGCCGCCGAAGGTGTCGTCGATCGTGAAGAGCGCGATCTTCGGGAACTGAGCCGCGTACTTGGCCGCCACCTTCTCGTCGATCGGCCGGTAGAAGTTGCGTGCCGCGATCTCCTGCCCTTCGGGCGAGTAGAGGTGCTCGAGGTAGGCCTCCGCGAGCTTTCGCGTGCCGCGCTTGTCGACGACCTTGTCGACGACGGCCACCGGCGGCTCGGCGAGGATGCTCGTCGGCGGATAGACGATGTCGAACTTGTCGGCGCCGAATTCCTTGAGCGCGAGATGGGCCTCGTTTTCCCAGGCGAGGAGGACGTCGCCGATGCCGCGGTCGGCGAATGTCACGGTCGCGCCGCGCGCGCCCGAGTCGAGTACCGGCACCTGCTTGAAGAGCTTGCCGATGAAGTCGCGGGCCTTCGCGTCGTTGCCACCCGGCTGGCGCAGCGCGTAGCCGTAGGCGGCGAGATAGCCCCAGCGCGCGCCGCCCGAGGTCTTCGGGTTGGCGGTGACGATCGAGACGCCCGGCTTGACCAGATCGCCCCAGTCGCGGATCGCCTTCGGGTTGCCCTTTCGCACGAGGAAGATGTAGGTCGAGGTGTACGGCGAGCTGTTGCGGCGCAGGCGCTTCTGCCATTGCGGATCGATCACCTTGGCCTTCTCGGCGATCTCGTCGATGTCGTAGGCGAGCGCGAGCGTGACGACGTCGGCGTCGAGGCCGTCGATCACCGAGCGCGCCTGCTTGCCGGAGCCGCCGTGCGACTGCTTCACCGAGACCGTGTCGCCGGTCCTGGCCTTCCAGAACGCGGCAAACGAGGCGTCGTACTGCTGGTAGAGCTCGCGCGTCGGGTCGTACGAGACGTTGAGGAG
>JAYTHL010000192.1:0-1582 GCA_043732605.1 Rhizobacter sp.
TGCTCGACGAGGCGGAAGTTGTCGAGGCTCGCCTCGCCGGTCGGGCGCGAGACGAGATGGATCTGTCGGTTGACGTGGGCCATGTCGAGGCCTCCTTCAGTCGGACGCGTTGAGACGCTGGATGCGCTTGCCGCCCGCGGGCAGGCCCTTGAGGTACTTGAAGGTGCCCGTGGCGTGGGCGACGAGCTGGCCGTCGCCGTCGACGAGCGAGGCTTCGCAGAACGCCAGCGAGGCGGTGCGGTGCAGGCGCTTGCCGGTGCCGACGAGGCGGCCGAGGCCGGGCCGCAGGAAGCTCGTCTTCATCTCGACCGTGACCACGCCCGACGACTCGGCGACGCCGTCCTCGCCCGGACTGCGCGCCGCGTGCGCCATGACGACGTCGAGGATCGTCATGCTCACGCCACCGTGGGCGACGCCCCACGAATTGGTGAACTCCTCGCGCAGCTGCATCGCGATTTCCGCCTCGCCGTGCTCGAAGCGCAGCAGCTCGAAGCCGAGCAGCTCGACGAAGGGAATGTGGACGAGGAACTTCAACGGGCTATGCAGAAATGATCGCCGACACGCCGCCGTCGATCGGCAGCACCTGGCCCGTGATGTGCTTGCCGGCGCGCGAGGCGAAGAGCAGCGTCGCGCCCTTCAGGTCGTCGTCGTCGCCGACCCGGAGCAGCGGTGCGTGGCCGGCGAGCACGTCGGCGCCGATGCGATCGAACGTGCCCTTGGTCATCTTGCTCGGGAACATGCCGGGCGCGAGCGCGTTGACGTTGATGTTGTACTTGCCCCATTCGCCGGCAAGCGTGCGCGTGAAGTTCACGACCGCGGCCTTGCTCGTGTTGTAGGCGACCATCGTCATGTCGGCACTGTTGCCCGCGAGTCCGGCGATCGAGGCGACGTTGATGATCTTGCCCTGTCTGCGCGGAATCATGCTGTGCTTGCCGACCGCCTGGCTCATCAGGAAGATCGAGCGCACGTTCAGGTTCATCACCTTGTCCCAGGCCTCGAGCGGGTGATCCTCCGCGGCGGCGCCCCAGGTCGCGCCGGCGTTGTTGACGAGGATGTCGACCTGGCCGAGGCGCGCGATGGCGTCCTGCGTCACGCGCACGATCTCGCTCGGCTGGCTCGCATCGGCGGCGATCCAGATCGCGTCGATGCCCTTCTTCTTCAGCGCCGCCGCCGACTCCTCCAGGTCTTCGGCCTTGCGCGACGTGAGCATCACGCGCGCGCCCGCCTCGCCGAGCGCCTCGGCGATCTGCAGGCCGAGGCCGCGCGAGCCGCCGGTGACGAGCGCGGTCTTGCCTTCGAGGTCGAACAGTTCGCGGACGTTGGTACTCATGCGGAAATCTCCGATGACAGGGAAATGCGAGCCCGCATCAGGGCTCGGACGGATCGGGCATGCGCGAGCGGACGTAGACAAGGACGACGCCGACCAGGGTGGCCGCACCACCCGCGGCGACCACCAGCCAGCCCCACGGCTCCGCGGCGCGCAACAGCGCGAAGCCCGGGCCGAGGACGAGCAGCCCGCCGAAGATCAGGCTCCAGACGGTCTTGTCGTAACGCAGGTTCGATCGCTTCAAAACGACTCCTC
>JAYTHL010000193.1:0-16343 GCA_043732605.1 Rhizobacter sp.
GTCGACGAGATCGGTCTTGTCGACCTCGATCAGACGCAGGCCCTGAGGCGCGAACTCGTTGAGGCAGGCCTTGATCAGCGAGCTCTTGCCGGTGCCGCGCGAGCCGGTGAGGAGCACGTTATTGGCGCCCTTGCCGGCGACGAACTGCTCGGTGTTGCGCAGCAGCCGCTCCTTCTGCGCCTCGACCTCGACCAGCGCGTCGAGGCGGATCGTGGCGACGTGGCGCACCGGTTCGAGCCGGCCGGCGCCGGCACGCTTGCGGTAGCGGAACGCCGTCGACGCCTGCCAGTCGGGCGGCGAGAGCGGATGCGGCAACACCGCCTCGAGCCGATCGACGAGCGCCTCGACGCGGCCGAGGAGGTGCTGCAGCGCGCCGGCGTCGACGGCCATGTCAGGCGGCGCGGCGGTCGCCGGTGTCGAGGGCGACGCGGCTGCGCATCGCCGCGACGGCCCCGTCGGCGACCGGGAAGACGCGGTCGCTCGCGCCGGCGCGGATCGGATGCATCCCCGTGAAGGCGCCGAACGCGGGCAGCACGCCGACGTCGTCGCCGAACCAGAAGCACGGCAGACGCAGGTGATCGAAAGATCGACCGCCCAGGCTCACGCACGGATGGAGATGACCGGCGAGCACGTAGGCGCCGCGGCGCGCGCGCGGGTGATGGCAGAGGGCGAAGCCGTCGCAGTCGAACGGCTCGTCGACGATCCGCATGCCGAGGTGCGCGGGCGGATCGCCAGCGTGGTCGTCGTGGTTGCCGCGCACGAGGACGAGGTCGACGGCGGCATGGGCACGGCGCCAGCGGGCAAGCGCGCCGATCGTCGCCGGTGCGTGCGCATGGGCGGAGTGGAGGAAGTCGCCGAGGAAGACGACGCGACTTGCGCGCCAGGTCGCGATCAACGCCGAGAGTGCGGCCAGGGTCTCGCCCGTCGTGCCGTGCGGCACGGGAACGCCGAGGGCGCGAAAGCTCGTCGACTTGCCGATGTGCGCATCGGCGACGAGAAGGGTTCGGCTCGACGCAAGGAAGGCCGCCTTCTCGGGCAGCAGCGTGAGCGGCCGGCCGCCGGCGAGGATCGTCGTCAAGCGTCGCTCCCGCGGTCGCGTTACGACGCGAACAGCCGCAAGGCGACGTCGAGGTGCTCGGTCGGGCTCTTGCGAAAGCCGGAGCGCGCGAAGCGCTGCAAGCGGCCGACGGCGAAGGCGGTGAGCACCGACGCCTGCGCGTTGGCGTCGACCGTCGGCGTCGTCGAGCCGGTGCTTTCGGCGTGGCGGCGCAGGCTTTGGCGCAGCTGCGACTCGATGCGCTCGAAGAACTGGTTCATGCGCGTCACGAGACGCTCGTTCTCGAACACCAGCGCATCGCCGACCATCACGCGCGTCATGCCCGGATTCTTCTCGCCGAACTGGAGCAGCACGGTGAGCACGCGCTGGACCTGCGCGCCGCCATCGGGCTCGCGCTCGACGATCTGGTTGACGAGCGTGAAGACGCTCTGCTCGATGAACTCGATCAAGCCCTCGAACATCTGCGCCTTGCTCGCGAAGTGGCGATAGAGCGCAGCTTCCGAGACCTCGAGCTTGGCGGCGAGGCCTGCAGTCGTGACGCGCTCTGCGCCGGGCTCCTGGAGCATGGTCGCGAGCGTCTCGAGGATCTGCACGCGGCGCTCGCCGGGACGCGGGCGCTTCCTGACCGCGACCTTCGCGAGGATCGGCGCAACCGTGCCCGGAACGATGGCTTCGTCGGGCAGCGGCTCGATCTCGACGGCGGGGTCTTCGGGGTCGGAGGCGACGCCGGCGGGCGGATCGGAGGAATGCGTCATCTACGAGGTGCCAAATGCCGGAGCGCGCCGATTTTGGCATACAGGTAGGGCGGTCTCTGGCAGTGAACGCGTGCCGAAGTCGACGCCTTGGCGCCCGCGTTGCCGCCGTCGCGCAAGGTGCCGCGAAAGCGTCCGTCGAGGTAGCGCTGCATCCAGACCGTGCGCATGCCGAGCGAGCGTGCGGCCTTGAGGTGGACCAGCGTGTCCTCGACGAGCACACAGCGCGTCGGCGCGACCTTCAGCCGCGCGACCAGGCGGCGGAACATGCGCGCGTCGGGCTTGGGCCGCAGGTGGCCGAACATCGACATGTCCTCGATCGTGACGATCGCGTCGAAGTGTTTCGCCAGGCGCAGCGTCGTCAGCACGCGCATCGCGTAGTCGCGCGGCGCGTTGGTGACGATGATCTTGCGGCCGGGCAGCCGCGCCAAGACGGCGCGGTCGTGCGCGCTGGTGCGCAGGCGCGCCTCGAGCCCGGGCATGCGATGGGTTTCGGCGAGGAAGTGCGCCGAGCGCACGCCGTGGTGGCGCACCAGGCCGAGCAGCGTCGCGCCGTACCGCAGCCAGTACTTCTCGCGCAGCCGCTGCGCCTCTTCGCCGGTGATGCCGACGAAGTCGGCGACATAGTCGCCGATCGCGATGCGCATCTCGCCGAACGCCGCGTGGCTCGCGTCGTGCAGCGTGTTGTCGAGGTCGAACAGCCAGACCGGCGTGGTCTTCACCGCGATCGGATCATCGTGCCGTAAGCCTGCTCGGTCAGGATTTCCAACAACATCGCGTGCGGCACGCGCCCGTCGATGATGTGGACGGTGTTCACGCCGTTCTTGGCCGCGTCGAGCGCCGACTGGATCTTCGGCAGCATGCCGCCCGAGATCGTGCCGTCGGCGAACAGGTCGTCGATCTCGCGCGACGAGAGGTTGGTGAGCAGGTTGCCAGCCTTGTCGAGCACGCCGGGCGTGTTGGTGAGCATCATGAGCTTCTCGGCCTTCAGAACCTCGGCAAGCTTGCCGGCGACGACGTCGGCGTTGATGTTGTAGTTCTCGTTGTCGGCGCCGAAGCCGAGCGGCGAGATCACCGGGATGAACTGGTCTTCCTGGAGCGCGATGACGACGCTCGGGTCGATCGACTCGATCTCGCCGACCGAGCCGACGTCGTGCACCTTGGTCGGGTCCTTCAGGTCGAGCATGCGCAGCTTCTTGGCGCGGATCAGGCCGCCATCGCGGCCGGTGAGGCCGACTGCCTTGCCACCGGCGACGTTGATCAGGCCGACGATGTCCTGCTGCACCTGGCCGGCGAGCACCCACTCGACGACTTCCATGGTCTCGTCGTCGGTGACGCGCATGCCCTGGATGAACTCGCCCTTCTTGCCGATCTTGGCGAGCGCTTCCTCGATCTGCGGCCCGCCGCCGTGGACCACGACCGGGTTCATGCCGACCAGCTTGAGCAGCACGACGTCTTCGGCGAAGTCCTGTTGCAGGCCCGGATCGGTCATGGCGTTGCCGCCGTACTTGATGACGATCGTCTTGCCGTGGAACTTCCTGATGTAGGGCAGCGCCTCGGCCAGGATCTCGGCCTTGTCGCGCGGCGAGATGTGGCTCAGGTCGGGAGCGGTCGACAAGGCAGCGGGCGGCTGATCAGGCATGGTGGCGCGGGTCCGGAGGGAGGTTCGATTGCGTCCAGAATCCTAACCCTCGATCGAAGGTCCACATGATGAATCGCACCGCTTTCCTCTCTCCGGCGCGCGCCGTCGCGGCGCTCGCTCTGGCCGCCGCCTGCGGTCTCGCCGCCGCGCAAGGCGCGCCCGGCGCCGACTGGCCGAAGGGCCCGGTCCACATCGTCGTGCCGTACGGCCCGGGCTCGACGCCCGACATCATCGCCCGCATCGTCGCCGACAAACTCGCCAAGCGCACCGGCCAGCCGGTGATCGTCGACAACAAGGTGGGCGCGAGCGGCAATACCGGCACCGACGCGATCGCCAAGGCGCCGCCCGACGGCTCGATCATCGGCGTCAGCATCGCCGGCCCGCTAGGTGTCAACGCGCTGCTGTTCAAGAAGATGCCGTATGACGCGGCGAAGGATCTCGAGCTCGTCAGCATCGCCGCGACGCAGCCGAGCGTGCTCGTCGTGCCGGTCTCGCTCGGCGTCGGCACGACCGACGAGCTGGTCGCGCTGATGAGGAAGAACCCCGGCAAGTACAACTACGCGTCCATGGGCGCGGGCAGCATCTCGCACCTCGCGATGGAGTCGCTGGCGAGCAAGAGCGGCACGAGCGTCGTCCACGTGCCGTACGCGGGCTCGGGCCCCGCCGTGACCGCCCTGCTTTCCGGCAACGCCGACATCGCCGTGCTGCCGGCGGCATCGGTGATGCCGCAGATCAAGGCCGGCAAGATCAAGGCGCTGGCGGTCGCGACGGCGAAGCGATCTGCTTCACTGCCCGACCTGCCGACGCTCGCGGAGAGCGGGCTCAAGGACATCCAGGCCGACGCCTGGATGGGCTTCGTCGTGCCGGCGAAGACGCCTGAAGGGGTCGTGAAGAAGCTGCACGACGAGCTGGTCGCGATCCTCGCCGACCCCGAGGTGCGCGAGAAGCTGAAGCTGCAATACATGGACGTCGTCGCCGACACGCCGGCCGAGGCGCGCGCCTGGCTCGCCGCCGACATCGAGCGCTGGCGGCCGATCATCCAGAAGAACAACATCACGCTCGATTGAGATCATGAACGCGTCGGTCGTGGACGAGCCGGCGCGGTCGACGCCGGTCTTCGGCGCGTACGACGTCGTCGTCCTCGGCGGAGGGCCAGCCGGCATCGCGGCGGCGACATCGTCGGCGCGGCACGGAGCGAAGACGCTCCTCGTCGAGCGCTACGGCTTCCTCGGCGGCATGGGCACGGCGGCCGGCGTCACCAACTTCTGCGGCCTGCACGCCAATGTGCATGGCACGATCCGGCGTGTCGTGCGCGGCGTCGTCGACGGGCTGCTCGATCGCATGCGTGCGCTCGACGGCCTGAACGAGCCGCATCTGGTCTTCGGCAAGATCAAGGCACAGGCGTACGACACGTCGGCGTTCAAGTGTGCCGCCGATGCGATGCTGCTCGCGGCCGGTGCCGAGATGCTCTTCCACGCGGTCGCCGTCGGCGCGACGACAACGGACGACGGCCGCATCGATGCGCTTCTTGTCGAAACCAAGTCGGGCCGCTTCGCGTTGCGCGCCGCGACATTCATCGACTGCTCCGGCGACGGCGACCTCGCCCACTTCGCCAGCGCGCCGATGCAGGCCGCCGGCCCCTTGCTCTTTCCGACGCTGATGCTTCGCGTCGGCGATGTCGATGCCGAGCGCGCCGGCGAGGCCTGGCGCACGATCCCCGCGCTGATGGACGACGCGGAACGCGCCGGCGACTTCCGCTTCCCGCGCAAAGGCGCGATCGTCCGCCCGCAAAAGCATGCGAGCGAATGGCGCGTCAACGTCACGCAGCTGAAGAACGCCGACGGCTCGGCCGTCGACGGCACCGACGCGCGCTCGCTCAGCGCCGGCGAGGTCGAGGGCCGGCGTCAGGCGATCGACTACCTCGGCTTCCTGCGCGCCCGCGTGCCCGGCTTCGAGCGCGCCTACGCCCTCGAGATCGCGCCGCAGCTCGGCATCCGCGAGACGCGCCGCATCGTCGGCGAGCACGTCCTGAGCGCGGATGACGTGCTCGGCTGCGCGAGCTTCGACGACACGATCGGCGTCAACGGCTGGCCGCTCGAGCTGCACGTCGCGGGCGACGTCGAGTGGCGCTGGCCGCCGATCCCGGAATCGCGCGGCTTCAACCAGTTGCCCTTGCGCATGCTGCTGCCGAGCGGAGGCGGCGCAACGGCGAATCTGCTCGTCGCCGGCCGCTGCGCCTCGATGACGCACGACGGGCAGTCGGCGGCGCGGGTCTCGGGCGCGTGCTTCGTGATGGGCCAGGCGGCCGGCACGCTGGCCGCGCTCGCGACCGGCGCGCGACGGACGCTGCGCGAGGTCGCGCCGCGCGACGTTCAGACCGTCCTCGAAGCCGACGGCGCCTTCCTCGGCCGCGGCGAGCCTCCCGGCGAGTAACCGGGGCTTGCATCGCGCGGCCACGGGCCCATGTCGATCTCTGTAATGATCTGACGCTCAAGCCAGACCAAGCTGTATCCGAAGGAGCTTTCCATGCACTCGAACCCCTCATCCCCGAGCCCCGCGCGTCGCCGCCTGACCTTGCTCTGCACCGCCGCTGCGCTCGCCGTCGGCGCCGGTCTGACGCTGAACGCGAGCCACGCCGCCGAGTCGGCCGTGAATATTCCCCCGCCCGCGGCCGACGCGACGACGAGCGCCTTCGGCACGCAGACCGCCGTCTTCGCCGGTGGCTGCTTCTGGGGCGTGCAGGGCGTGTTCCAGCGCGTCAACGGCGTCGTCCAGGCCGTGTCGGGCTACGCCGGCGGCGCGAAGGAGACGGCGCAGTACGAGATGGTTGGCACCGGCATGACCGGCCATGCCGAGTCGGTGAAGATCACCTACGACCCGAAGAAGGTGAGCTACGGCACGTTGCTGCAGATCTACTTCTCGGTCGCGCACGACCCGACCCAGCTCAATCGCCAGGATCCCGACAGCGGCCCGCAGTACCGCTCGGCGGTGTTCTATGCGGACGCCGCGCAGAAGGAAACAACCGAGAAGTACATCGCCCAGCTCGACGCGACCAAGGCCTATCCGAAAAAGATCGTCACCCAGGTCACGCCGCTGGCGGCCTTCTATCCGGCCGAGGGCTATCACCAGGACTACTTGACCCTGCACCCCGAGTCGGGCTACATCGCGCGCTTCGACCTGCCGAAGATCGCCAACCTGAAGACGATGTTCCCGCAGCAGTTCCGCGCCCAGCCCGCGCTGGTGACGGCGCACGCGTCGACCGCGCTCGCCAAGCCCCAGTAGCTCGACCGGTCGCCGGCAGGCGACCTCGGGCGAGTTGACGGACGCCGCGCCATCGGCGCGGTGATCCGTCGAACGAGCCCACCCCGGCCGACGCGCGTCCAGCGCAGTCGAAGCTGGGTCAGAAATGGATGCCGCGCATCATCTGGGCCATTGCCGCGGCCTCGGCCGACGGGACGTATTTCTTCTCCTTGTCGCCCTTCGCCGCCGCGCTGTCCGGGAACATCCGGAACGTCGAGTTCATCACGATCTGCGCCACCCGCGGCGCGAGCGCGTGCATCAGCTCTCCCGTGATCCCCAGCCGTGTCGCGATCCGAACCGGCTTGTCGACGCAAGCCTCGGCAATCATGTTCGCTGCATCCTCCGGCTTGAGCACCGGCACGTTGTCGTAGATCTTGGTCGGGCCGATCATCGGCGTGCGCACGAGCGGCATGTTGATCGTCGTGAACGTGATCCCCATGTCGGCATATTCGCTCGACGCGCAGCGCGTCCAGGCATCGAGCGCGGCCTTCGACGCGACATAGGCCGAGAAGCGCGGCGCGTTCGTCAGCACGCCGATCGAGCTGATGTTGACGATGTGGCCCTTCTTCTTCGCGACCATGCCGGGCAGGAAGCCCATCGTCACGCGCAGGCAGCCGAAGTAGTTGAGCTGCATCGTGCGCTCGAAGTCGTGGAAGCGGTCGTAGCTCGCCTCGATCGCGCGGCGGATCGAGCGGCCGGCGTTGTTGATCAGGAAGTCGACGCCGCCGTGCTTCTCGTTCAGCCAGTCGACGAGCGACTTGCAGCTCGCCTCGTCGGAGATGTCGGCCGAGAAGGTCTCGACGACCGCCGCCTTGCCCGCGAATTCGACGATCTCCTTCTTCGCCTCGGCGAGCTTGGCCGCGTCGCGCGCGCAGATCACGGTGATCGCGCCGGCCTCGGCGAACTTGCATGCCGCCGCCAGGCCGATGCCCGACGAGCCGCCGGTGACGAGCACGACCTTGCCGCCGACCGTGCCGCGCAGCGAGTGGTCGATGAAGAGCGCCGGGTCGAGGTAGCGCTCCCAGTAGTCCCAGAGGCGCCACGCGTAGTCGCCCAGCGGCGGGCACGCGATGCCCGAGCCCTTGAGCGCCTGCAATGTCTCGCGGCAGTCGTAGCGGGTCGGGAAGTTGACGAAGGTGAGCATGTCCTCCGGGAGGCCGAGGTCCTTCAGCACCGCGGCCTTGACGCGGCGCACCGGGGCGATCGCCATCAGGCCCTTCTTGACGCTCTTCGGGATGAAGCCGAGCAGCGCCGCGTTGACGAAGAGGTTCATCTTCGGCGCGTGCGCCGCCTTGCTGAAGATGTCGAGCACGTCGCCGACGCGGTAGCCGAGCGGATCGACGAGATGGAAGCAGCGCTTGTCGAGGTCGGCCTTCAGGTGGCTGATGTGGTCGAGCGCGGCGACGACGAAATCGACCGGAACGATGTTGATGCGGCCGCCTTCGAGGCCGATCGACGGCATCCACGGCGGCAGCAGCTGGCGCATGCGCTGGATCAGCTTGAAGAAGTAGTACGGGCCGTCGATCTTGTCCATCTCGCCGGTCGTCGAATCGCCGACGACGAGCGCTGGGCGATAGACCGTCCACGGCACCTTCGACTCGGTGCGCACGATCTTCTCGCTCTCGTGCTTGGTCATGAAGTACGGATGGTCGAGGCCTTCGGCTTCGTCGAACATGTCTTCGCGAAAGACGCCTTCGTACAGGCCCGCGGCGGCGATCGAGCTGACGTGATGAAGATGCCCGGCGTCGATCGCCTTGCAGAACTCGACGACCGCGCGCGTGCCCTCGATGTTGACGGCGATCTGCGAGTCGGCATCGGCCGAGAGATCGTAGACCGCGGCGAGGTGGTAGACGTGGTCGACGTGGCCCTTGAGCTTCTTGATGTCGTCGGCCGACACGCCCAGCTTCTTCGCGGTGAGGTCGCCGTAGACGGGCACCGCGCGCGACTTCGCGCCGCTGGCGATGCCCCAGTACTCGTACAGCCCCTCGAGCTTGTCGGCGCTTTCGCTGCGCAGCAGGAAGTGCACGACGGCGCCGCGCCGGGCGAGCAAGGTCTTGACGAGTCGCTTGCCGATGAAGCCGGTGGCCCCGGTGACGAAGTAGCGCATGCATGGGCTCCCAGGTGCGTCGCATCGCTTGCGTCGCTCACGCGGATTCTTGTTCAGCCGGGGACGTTCGCCGCGCGGGGCAAACCCGACCGCCTTCGCGCGCCACCCCGGCGATTAGGGTGCGCTCTCAACCGCGCATGACTACATTGCCCTCAGCCGCTGCGAGCACGCAGCCGCAATACACATCAGGAGAACCACATCATGGTCAAGAAACTCAAGGCGATGGCCGACAAGAAGAAGAACGCTTCGGCATCGGGCCTGTTCGACAGCGCCCTGGCCGGCTCGGTCAAGGAATCGGCGCAGCAGATCTGGCTCGCCGGCATGGGCGCATTCGCCAAGGCGCAGGCCGAAGGCAAGCAGGTCTTCGATGCGCTCGTCAAGGAGGGCACCGCCCTGCAGAAGCGAACGCAGAACGTGGCCGAGGAGAAGTTCGGCGACGTCACCACCAAGATGACGAGCATGGCCGACGACGTGTCGGCCAAGGCCGGCAAGCAGTGGGACAAGCTCGAGTCGATCTTCGAGGAGCGCACCGCCAAGGCGATGAAGAAGCTCGGCGTGCCGTCGTCGCGCGACGTGCAGGCGTTGATGGACCGGATCGACGCGCTCTCGGCACAGGTCGCGAGCCGCGCCCGCCCGGCCGCGAAGAAGGCTGCCGCCAAGACCACCACGACGGCGAAGAAGGCCGTCAAGCGCGCGCCGCGCAAGTCGGCAGCCAGGAAGGCCGCCTGAGGACGGAAGCGCGCGCCGCCCCGAAAGCGGCACGCGACGACGGGACGCCACGGCGTCCCGTTCGCTTGCCGGCTCAGGTATGCACGTACTGGCCCGGAAAGAACCAGAGCAGCCCGGCCGTCATCACGAAGTAGCGCCCGAACTTGCCGATCGCCATGTAGAGGACGCATGGCCAGAAGGGCATCTTGAGCCAGCCGGCAACGGCGCAGAGCGGATCGCCGACGACCGGCAGCCACGACAGCAGGCAGGCCTTCGGACCGAAGCGCTCGAGCCAGACCATCGCCTTCTTGCTGCCGCGCTTGTGGGTGACGTGCTCGTAGGCCTGCTCCGCGCCGTAGCCCATCCACCAGGTGAGCGCGCCGCCGAGCGTCGCACCGACGGTCGCGACGAGGATCGCCGGCCAGAACATCTCGGGGTTGAGCTTGACGAGCGCGAAGACCGCCGGCTCCGAGCCGAGCGGCACGAGCGTGGCCGCGATGAAGGCGATGAAGAAGACGGTCGACAGGCCGACGTTCGGCAGCGCCAGCGCGCTCATCAGCCAGCTGATCCAGGCATCCATCCGCACGTATTATCGAACCCCTGAATCGAGGGGTTGCACGAGGGAAGCGGTCGAATTCGCGCCGCTATACTTCTGCCTCGTTTTTCAGCAGCCGACTCCCCTTTTCCCCATGCGCATCGGCCACATCACGCTGGCGAACCGGTTGTTCGCCGCGCCGATGGCCGGGGTCACCGACCGACCGTTTCGCCAGCTGTGCAAGCGCCTCGGCGCGGGTTACGCGGTGAGCGAGATGGTGACGTCGAGGAAGGACCTGTGGGCGACGCTGAAGACCAGCCGGCGCGCCGACCACGAGGGCGAGACCGATCCGATCGCGGTGCAGATCGCCGGCACCGACGCGGCGATGATGGCCGAGGCCGCCGCCTACAACGTCGCGCGCGGCGCGCAGATCATCGACATCAACATGGGCTGCCCGGCCAAGAAGGTCTGCAACCAGTGGGCCGGCTCGGCGCTGATGAAGGACGAGCCGCTGGCGCTGGCGATCATCGAAGCCGTCGTCACCGCGTGCGCGCCGCACAACGTGCCGGTGACGCTGAAGATGCGCACCGGCTGGTGCGAGAGCGGCAAGAACGCGGTGCGCCTGGCGCGCGCCGCCGAAGACGCGGGCATCGCGATGGTCGCAGTGCACGGCCGCACGCGCGAGCAGGGCTACAAGGGCGAGGCGGAGTACGAGACCGTCGCCGCCGTCAAGCGCGCCGTCGCGATTCCGGTCGTCGCCAACGGCGACATCGACTCGCCGGCGAAGGCGCGCCGCGTCTTCGCCGAGACCGGCGCCGACGCGATCATGATCGGCCGCGCCGCGCAGGGCCGGCCGTGGATCTTCGGCGAGATCGCGCACGAGCTCGCCACCGGCGAGCCGGCGACACCGCCAAGCGTGATCGACGTGCGCGGCTGGCTGCTCGAGCACCTCGACGACCACTACCGCCTCTACGGCGAGCACGCCGGCGTGCGCAGCGCGAGGAAGCACATCGGCTGGACCTTGCGCGGCCTGCCGGGCGGCGAGGACTTCCGCGCCGAGATGAACCTGATCGAGACCTGCGACGCGCAGGCCGCGGCGGTCGGTGCCTGGTTCGCGCGGCTCGGCGATCGCATGCCGACGATGCCGCGCGTCGGCACGACCGCCGACGACGCCACCGACGCCATCCTCCATTGAGCGCCATGACCAACAAGAGGCACATCGAGGAATGCGTCCGCGAGAGCCTCGAGGGCTACTTCAAGGACCTGCGCGGCGTCGAGCCGACGGCGATGTACGAGATGATCCTGCGCGTCGTCGAGCGGCCGCTGCTCGAGGTCGTGCTGAAGGAAGCGGGCGGCAACCAGAGCCGCGCCGCCGAGTGGCTCGGCATCAACCGCAACACGCTGCGCCGAAAGCTCGTCGAGCACAAGCTGATCAAGTGACGGCCCGCGCCGCGGCGCGGCCACCCAGGAGCCTTCCATGCACGCGCTGATTTCGGTGTCCGACAAGACGGGAGTCGTCGAGCTCGCGCGCGAGCTCGCGGGGCTCGGCATCGGCCTGCTCTCGACCGGTGGCACGGCGAAGCTGCTCGCCGCCGCCGGGCTCAACGTCACCGAGGTCGCAGAGCACACCGGCTTTGCGGAGATGCTCGACGGCCGCGTCAAGACGCTGCATCCGACGATCCACGGCGGCCTGCTCGCGCGCCGCGACAGCGCCGAGCACATGGCCGCACTCGCGCAGCACGGCATCGCGACGATCGATCTGCTCGTCGTCAACCTCTATCCGTTCGAGGCGACCGTCGCGAACGCCGACTGCACGCTCGCCGATGCGATCGAGAACATCGACATCGGCGGCCCGGCGATGGTGCGCTCGGCGGCCAAGAACTGGAACCACGTCGCGGTGCTGACCGACGCGTCGCAGTACGCCGGCGTCGTCGCCGAGCTGAAGGCATCGGGCGCGGTCTCGGAGGCGACGCGCTTCGCCCTCGCCGTCGCCGCGTTCGACCGGATCGCGCAGTACGACGGCGCGATCAGCGACTACCTCTCGTCGCTTGCGGGCCCGAGCGATGGTGTGCCGGAGCGCGGCGAGTTCCCGAAGCAGATCAACGGCCGCCACGTCAAGCTCCAGGACCTGCGCTACGGCGAGAACCCGCACCAGCGCGCCGCGTTCTATCGCGACCTCGTGCCGGCGCCGGGTTCGCTGGTCACCGCGACGCAGCTGCAGGGCAAGGAGCTCTCGTACAACAACATCGCCGATGCCGACGCGGCCTGGGAATGCGTGAAGGGCTTCGACGTGCCGGCGTGCGTCATCGTCAAGCACGCGAACCCGTGCGGCGTCGCGATCGCGGAGTCGGCCGGCGCGGCGTACGCGAAGGCGCTCAACACCGATCCGACCTCGGCCTTCGGCGGCATCATCGCCTTCAACCGCGAGGTCGACCGCACCTGCGCCGAGCATGTGGCGAAGCAGTTCGTCGAGGTGCTGATCGCGCCGTCGTTCAGTGCCGAGGCGCTCGCCGTCTTCGCGGCCAAGGCCAACGTCCGTGTCCTTCAGATCGCCTTGCCGCCGGCGGGTCAAGCCGGCAACACGTTCGACCTCAAGCGCGTCGGCTCGGGCCTGCTCATGCAGAGCGCCGACACGCACGAGATCGCCGCGAGCGACCTCAAGGTCGTGACGACGAAGGCGCCCACGGCCGAGCAGACGAGCGATCTCCTGTTCGCGTGGAAGGTGGCGAAGTTTGTCAAGAGCAACGCCATCGTCTACTGCGCCGGCGGCATGACGCTCGGCGTCGGCGCGGGCCAGATGAGCCGGCTCGACTCGGCGCGGATCGCGTCGATCAAGGCCGAGGCCGCGGGCTTGTCGCTCGTCGGCTCGGCGGTCGCGAGCGATGCGTTCTTCCCGTTCCGCGACGGCCTCGACGTCGTCCTCGACGCCGGCGCCTCGTGCGTGATCCAGCCCGGCGGCTCGATGCGCGACGCCGAAGTGATCGCGGCCGCAAACGAGCGCGGCGTCGCGATGGTGTTCACCGGCGTCCGCCATTTCCGCCACTGAAGCGGAGCGCTGCCGATGACCGGCCCTGAAGCCGCCGGCCTCGCGCTGGCCTTCATCGCCCGCCTCGTCACCGGCGCGCAGGGCCACTGGCACGGATCGGCGCCGAAGGCCGAGCAGCGGATCTACTTCGCCAACCACCAGAGCCACTTCGACTGGGTGCTGATCTGGGCCGTGCTGCCCGACGACCTGCGCGCCGTCACGCGGCCGATCGCGGCGCGCGACTACTGGACCTCGAGCCCGCTCAAGCACTGGATCACGCGCGAGATCTTCAACGCGGTCTACGTCAGCCGCCATCGCGCCGAGCCGGGCCAGCCGGGCGCCGACGAAGACCCGCTCGAGCCGCTGATGGAAGCGCTGCGAAACGGCGACTCGCTGGTGATCTTTCCCGAGGGGACGCGCGGTCACGCCGCCGAGCCGGCGTCGTTCAAGTCGGGCCTCTATGCGCTCGCCCAGGCCTTCCCCGACGTGCAGCTGATCCCGACCTGGATCGACAACGTCCAGCGCGTCATGCCCAAGGGCGAGGTCGTGCCGGTGCCGATCCTGTGCACCGTCGTCTTCGGCCCGGCGATCTCGCTCGCCGCCGGCGAGGAGCGCCGCGCCTTCCTCGACCGGGCGCGCGCCGCCGTCATCGCATTGCGCGCGGTCGCCTGATGGGAGATCTGCGCTCGCTGACGGTCTCGCAGCAGGTCGGGCTGCTGTTCGTCGTCCTCTTCGGGCTGCTCGGCGCGGCGACGGTCGCCGCCTTCGTGCGCACGATCCGCGACAGCTCGCCGGAGCGCCGGGCCATGCAGGAGCGACTCGCCCGCGAGCTGCGTGCGCTCTGGGTCGGCCTCGTGATGTTCTGGGTCGCCTGGGCCTCCGGGCCGGTGGTCTCGACCGTCCTCTTCGGCTTCGTCTCGTTCTTGGCCCTGCGCGAGTTCGTCACGCTCACCCTTACCCGGCGCGCCGACCATCGCAGCCTGCTGCTCGCGTTCTTCGCGATCCTGCCGATGCAGTACGTGCTCGTCGCGACGCGCCAGTTCAACGCCTTCACCGTCTTCATCCCGGTCTACGTCTTCTTCGCGCTGCCGGTGATCAGCGCCCTCGCCAACGACCCGTTCCGATTCCTCGAGCGCACGGCCAAGATCCAGTGGGGCATCACGGTCTGCGTCTACGGCATGAGCCACGCGCCGGCGCTGCTCCTGCTCGATCTGCCGAACTACCAGGGACGCGGCGCGTTCCTCGTGCTGTTTCTGGTGCTCGCGGTGGTCGCCGCGCAGATCGGCCAGGAGGTCGCGAGCCGGCGCTTGCGGCGCCGCCCGGTCGCGCGCGCGATCAGCCGTTCGTTCTCGTGGCGCGCCTTCGGCGCAGGTGCCGCGGCGGCGGGCATCGTCGGCGTGCTGCTGTTCTGGGCGACGCCGTTCAAGCCGCTGCCCGCGCTCGCGATGGCCGCGGTCGCCGGTGCCGCCGGCACGCTCGGCGAGTTCGTGATGAAGGCGCTCAAGCGCGACGCCGGCGTGCGCAACTGGCTCGGCAACTCGTCGGTCACCGGCGCCGTCGGCCTGCTCGACCGGGTCGCGCCGCTCTGTTTCGCGGCACCGGTGTTCTTCCACTCGGTGCGGTGGTATTTCGGGATCTAGAACTCACCCGATGGCACTCGCCAGTTCACTTGTGGACTGGCAGAACCGGTCGTGTGGTGCTTCAATACCTACCGCTGCACGGAGCCCGATGAGGCGCCGCCCGGTCCGGCGGGCCCTCGAGTCATCGTAGAGGTCCGAAAGTGACGAGTCGTCGGTCGCTGCTCAGAGCGTCGGCTGCCAGATGGCTCGGCGCCTGGCGCGCCGTCGCGCAGGAGCAGAACGTCGTTCGCCGTGTCGCGCTCCTCGGCATTTCGGACGGGCCGAACCCGAATGCCGATCTGTTTCGATCGAGGCTCGGCGAGCTCGGGTGGGGCGAACAACGAACCCTCGTCCTGGATCGGAGATTCACGCATGGCGACGGCGCGCGCTTCGCGCCGCTGACAGCCGAATTGCTGGCACTGCGACCCGACCTTCGACACCATGGCCATTGCGGCTGCCGCATCCACGGCGAAAGTGCCGATCGTGTTTTCGGTGGGATTCGATCCGGTCGGGAATGGCCTCATCGAATCGCTCTCCCATCCCGGCCGCAACGTGACCAGCTTCAGCGGCGGCGGCCTTGAGCTGGGGCCCGAAGACCCTGTCTCTGCTCAAAGGTCCCCGGCCGTCGACGCAGCGTTTCAAGCGTTTGCCAAAGCCGGCGTGGGCGGCGTCATGAACTTCTCGGGCACGCCGTCGACGTTCGATGTCCGCGATCGACTCGCCGCGCTCGCCCTTCAGTACCGGCTGCCGATGGTCGTGCAATCCGGACAAGCCCATGCCGGAGGGTTGTTGTCTTACGGAGCGAACGTTCCCGACTTGTTCCGACGCACCGCTGAACTCGTCAACCGGATCCTGCGTGGCGCGTCTCCGGCACACATCCCCGTCGAGCAGCCCAACGTGTTCGACTTCGTCGTCAACCTTCGGACGGCTCGCGCACTTGGAGTGGTCTCGCTGCCAAGAGTGCTGCTGCGCGCGACAAACGTGATCGAGTAACCGGGTCCTGGGTCGGGAACAGCCGCTCGACCGCCAATCGGTTCCAATCAGCCGCATGCGCGTCCTCGGCATCGATCCGGGCCTTCGAACGACCGGCTTCGGCGTCGTCGAGTGCGAGGGATCGCGCCTGCGCTACGTCGCCAGCGGCACGATCCGCACCGCGGCCGTCGCGATCGGCGATCTGCCCGGGCGGCTGAAGGTGATCTTCGACGGCGTGCGCGAGGTCGCGGTTCGCTACGCGCCGACGTGCGCCTCTGTCGAGATCGTCTTCGTCAACGTCAACCCGCAGGCGACGCTGCTGCTCGGCCAGGCGCGCGGCGCGGCGCTCTCGGCGCTGGTCTCGCACGAGCTCGCGGTCGCCGAGTACACCGCCTTGCAGATGAAGCGCGCCATCGTCGGCCACGGCCAGGCGAAGAAGGAACAGGTGCAACAGATGGTGATGCGCCTGCTCGCCCTGCCCGGCGTGCCCGGGCCGGACGCGGCTGACGCGCTCGGCCTGGCGATCTGCCACGCCCACGCCGCGGGCAGCTTCGCGGCGATCGAGCGCAGCGCCGCGCTGGCGCCGCGCAGCCACGGCCGCTACAAGAGCGGGCGAAGCTACTGAC
>JAYTHL010000194.1:0-1576 GCA_043732605.1 Rhizobacter sp.
GGCGCTGATCGGCGAGACGCTGCGCAACCTGCGCGAGATCGCGCCGACGATCTACTTCAACGTGCCGAAAGGCTTCGAGGAGATCGCCAACGCGCTCGAGGTCGATGCGGTGCTGAGGAAGACGCTCTTCAGCTGCGTGAAGATGTTCTTCTTCTCCGGCGCCGGCCTTGCGCAACCGGTCTGGGACAAGCTCGACCGCCTCGCCGAGCTCGAATGCGGCGAGCGCATCAGGATGCTCACCGGCCTGGGCATGACCGAGACCTCGCCGTTCGCGATCTGCGCCAACGCCCACGACGTGAAGTCGGCCCACATCGGGCTGCCCGCGCCGGGCGTCGAGCTGAAGCTGGTAGCGAGCGGAGACAAGCAGGAGGTGCGCTACCGCGGTCCCAACGTCACGCCCGGCTACTGGCGCGCGCCCGCGCAGACGGCCGAGCACTTCGACGCCGAAGGCTTCTACTGCAGCGGCGACGCCGCCAAGCCGATGGACCCGGCCGACCCGGGCAAGGGCTTCATGTTCGACGGCCGCATCGCGGAGGATTTCAAGCTCTCGACCGGCACCTTCGTCTCGGTCGGACCGCTGCGCGCGAAGATCATCGCGGCCGGCGATCCGCTGGTGCAGGACGTCGTCATCGCCGGCATCGACCGCGACGAGATCGGCATCCTCCTCTTCCTGCGCCTCGACGCATGCCGCGCGATGGCCGGCCTGCCGGCGAACGCATCGGCGCACATCGCGCTCGGCGACGCGACCGTGCGCGAATTCCTGCAGCAGCTCGTCGACTCGCTCTTCGCCGGCGGCACCGGCAGCGCGACGCGGGTCGCGCGCGCCCTCGTGCTCGCCGAGCCGCCGTCGATCGACCGCGGCGAGATCACCGACAAGGGCTCGATCAACCAGCGTGCCGTGCTCACGCACCGCGACGCCGACGTCGAGCGACTCTTCCTCGGCCGCGATCGCGACGTGATCGTGCCGCGCCGCGACTGAGACCGATCACGCGATGGCCAAGACGACGCACTACAAGGTGACGGTCCAGTTCGGCGACTGCGATCCCGCGGGCATCGTCTTCTATCCGAACTTCCAGCGCTGGATCGACGCCTCGTCGCTCTACTTCTTCATGCAGTGCGGCGTGCCGCCCTGGCGCGAGCTGGTGAAGACGCGCGGCATCGTCGGCACGCCGTTGCTCGAGATCTCGACCCGCTTCGTCACGGCCGCGACCTACGCCGAGGAGCTCTCGATCGCGACCCACGTCGAGGAGTGGCGCGCCAAGGTGTTCGTCCAGCACCACCGCGTGACGCGTGGCGAGACGCTGATCTGCGAAGGGCGCGAGACGCGCGCCTTCGTGCGCCGCGACGCCGACAACCCCGATCGCCTGCGCGCGATCCCGATCCCCGAGGACATCCGCGCCCTGTGCGAATGAGCCGTCCCATTTCGACATCGACCCAGGAGACAACACCATGAAGATCACCCGACTGATCGTCACCGCGCTCGCCGCCGCAATCGGCGCGGCGTTCACGCCGCTCGCGCTCGCCGACATCACGATCGGCGTCAGCATCTCGCTGACCGGCCCGACCTCGGCGCTCG
>JAYTHL010000195.1:0-1576 GCA_043732605.1 Rhizobacter sp.
AAGATCAGCGGGGGCTGGCCCAGAACACCGCGAACCAGCCACGCTCGTCGGTCCAGTGGCGGGTCGATGAGAAGCCGGCCTCGGTGAGCAGCGAGGCGAAGTCCTCGACCGTGTACTTGCACGAATTCTCGGTGTGGATGCGCTCGCCGGCGTCGAAGTTGCGGACGCCACCCGGCCAGATCACCGAGAGCGACTCGCGCGCCTCGAGGTGCATCTCGATGCGCGATGCGGCCTCGTCGAAGAACGCGACGTGGCGCCACTGGCGCGGATCGAAGTCGCTGCCGACGAGCCGGTTCAGGTGCTGCAGCACGTTGCGGTTGAAGGCCGCGGTGACGCCGAGCGCGTCGTCGTACGCCGCCTCCAGGATCTCGCGCGGCTTGACCATGTCGACGCCGATCAGGAGGCCGCCGCCGTCGGCGCGTTCGCGCACCCGCGACAGGAACGCGAGCGCATCGTGACGCGTGAAGTTGCCGATGCTCGAGCCGGGGTAGAAGAAGACCGGACGCAGATCGTCGAGCAGCTCGTCGGGGATCTCGAGCGTGGCCGCGAAGTCCTGGCCGAGCCCGGCCATCGCGATGTGCGGATGCTCGCGCTGCAGGCGGCGCAAGGCGTCGCGCAGGAAATCGACCGAGATGTCGACGGCGATGTAGCGCGCCGGCTCGAGCAGCGGAAAGAGCGTCGCCGCCTTGACGCAGTTGCCGGCACCGAGGTCGACCAGCGCCATGCCCGAGCCGAGCGCCGCTGCCATCTCCGCGCCGTGGGCCGCGAAGATCGCCGCTTCGGTGCGCGTCGGGTAGTACTCCGGCAGCTCGGTGATCGCCTCGAAGAGATGCGAGCCGAGCTGGTCGTAGAAGAACTTCGGGCTGACGCTCGCCCGCCGCGCCGCGAGCGCGTCGCGCGCGGCGATCCGCGCGGCTTCGGCGTCGTCGAACCAACTCTGGATGAAACGTGGCGTGTTGGGGGTGGGCATCGTGCGCGGGCGTCTGTGCGAGGAGTCGGGCAGCGACCCCACACCTTACCGCGGGATCGCCCAGAATGCAGCGCATGACTGGCAATCGCCGTACCGCGCCGCGACCCGCGCCCGGCCGCGCGGGCCGCCGTCGCATCGGCCTCGGCGGGTGCGCGACGTTGCTCGGCGCCGTCTGACCGTTCGGTCGCGCGCCTGCGGGCCACCGCGTGCGGCCGTGGCCCGCGGGCCGGCCGGCGTTGCCGCTCGACCTCGTCGATCTCGACGGCAAGCGCTGGACGATCGACGCGCTCCCCGGCCAGGTCGTGGTCCTGAACTTCTGGGCGACGTGGTGCGAGCCGTGCCGCGTCGAGATGCCGTCGCTCGAGGCGATGGCGGCGCGGCGGCGCCGCGAAGGCGTCGTCGTGTTCGCGGTGAACTATCTCGAAGCGCCGGACAAGATCCGGCGCTTCCTCGAGCGCGCGCCGTTCAAGCCGCCGATCCTGCTCGACAGCGACAGCGACAGCGACAGCGACAGCGACAGCGACAGCGACAGCGACAGCGGTGACCGCGGCGATGACGAGGAATACCTGGATACCGTGGTCGTCGACCGGCACCCGCGCCGCGAGT
>JAYTHL010000196.1:0-5531 GCA_043732605.1 Rhizobacter sp.
GGCACCGACTGGCCGTAGTTGCCGGTGCCGCTGCCGCGCAGCGTGATCGGGATCGACTCGCGCGCGCAGGCGGAGACAACTGCCGCGATCTCGTCTTCCGTGCGCGGCCGCACGGCGATGTCGGCACGCTTGTCGGCGAGCTGGCGCTTGAGCACCGGGCTGAACCACGAGAAGTCCTGCGAGAGCCGCGCGACGCGCGGCGGATCGGTGATCCAGTCGATGTCGGGAAGCTTCGACGGCAGCAGCGTCGCCGGCGCGGGTTGCGAGAGATCAGTCATGCGAGGTCTCGCTGGAGTGCCACGAGCCGAGCGCGGCGCGGCTCGCCCACGCCATGAAGGCGAAGAGGGCCACGCCGGTCACGGAGATGAGCAGCAGGGCGGCGAACATGCGCGCGATGTTCAGCTGGAAGCCCGACTGCATGATCTGGTACGCCAGTCCCGCGCCCGAGCCGCCGGTGCCGGCGACGAACTCGGCGACCACCGCGCCGATCAGCGCCAGCCCGCTCGAGATGCGCAGGCCGCCGAAGAAATACGGGAGCGCGCTCGGGATGCGCAGGCGCACCAGCGTCTGCGTGCGCGTCGCGTGGTTGAGGCGGAAGTAGCTCTGCAGGTCGGGGTCGACGCTGCGCAGCCCGAGCGTCGTGTTGGCGATGACCGGGAACAGGGCGACGAGGGCGGCGCACAGGACCATCGACGCGGTCGGGTCCTTGATCCAGATGATGATCAGCGGCGCGACCGCGACGATCGGCGTCACCTGCAGCAGCACGGCGTACGGGAAGAGGGCCGTCTCGACCGACCGGCTCTGCACGAAGGCGAACGAGATCAGCACGCCGATGACGACGGCGACGACGAACGCGAGCACCGTGACCTTGACGGTGGTGAAGAGCGCCATGCCGAGGGCGACGCGATCGGCGACGAGCGTCTTGGCGACCAGGGCGGGCGACGGCACCAAGTACGGCGGCAGCTCGAAGCCGATCACGAGCGCCTGCCAGATCGAGAGCAGCACCGCGGCGACGATCGCCGGATAGAGCAGGCGCCGGACGCTTTCGCGGCTCGCCAGCGCCGATCCGCGGGCGTCGCTCATGCGCGCGCCTGCTGAGCGGGAGGCACATCGGCGTCGCTCTCTTCGCTCGCGCGCAGCAGGCTGTCCTGCAGGCGCTTGGCGTATCGGCTGAACTGCGGCGTGACCATGAAGCCGGGCGTGCGCGGATAGGGCTCGTCGACGGCGAGCTCGTCGATCACCCGGCCGGGCCGTGCGCCCATCATGACGACGCGCGTCGAGAGGAACACCGCCTCATGGATCGAGTGCGTGACGAAGAGGACCGTGAGCCTCTTGGCGCGCCAGAGGTCGAGCAGTTCGCCGTCGAGCTTGCCGCGCGTGATCTCGTCGAGCGCGCCGAAGGGCTCGTCCATCAACAGCAGCTGCGGATCGACAACGAGCGCACGGGCGATCGAGACGCGCATCTGCATCCCGCCGGAGAGCGCGCGCGGCAATGCCGTCGCGAACTTCGTCAGGCCGACGAGCGAGAGGACGTCGGCGACGCGCTGCTCGGCCTCGTCGCGCGTCACGCAGGCGAGGTCGAGCGGCAGGCGAACGTTGGTCTCGACGCTCGCCCACGGCATCAGCGTCGGCGACTGGAACACGAAGGCGATGCGCCGCCCGCTCGCCTCGAGCTCGCGCACGGGCTTGCGCCAGAGCAGCAGTCGACCGTCGCTCGGCTCGAGCAGGCCCGCGACCATCTTCAGCAGCGTGCTCTTGCCGCAGCCGGAGGGCCCGAGCAGCGTGACGAACTCGCCCTCGGCGATCGACAGGTCGACCGGCCGGAGCGCGTGCGTGCCGTCGGGGTAGGTCTTCTGCGCCGACAGAACCTCGATCGCCGGCGACGCCGCGGCTGGGGCCGCGGCGTGTGCGCTCGGTGCGGGGTCGTCGAGACCGATCACGTTCAGGGAAGAACCTTGATGTCCTTCACGAACTCCGTCGTGTAGGTCTTCGAGAGCTCGACCTTGCTCGGATCGATCAGCTTCGACGTCACGAGAAAGTCGTAGCTCGCTTTCAGGCGCGCCTCGGTCATCACGCCGATGCCGAGCTTGGCCGCGTCGCCGCCGCCGACGATGCCCGTCTCCTTCAGCTTGGCGACGCTGTAGGCGAGCTGGTCGTCGGTCATCGCCGGGTTGTCCTTCTTGATCAGCGCGTTGCCTGGCGCCGGGTCGGCGAGGTAGCTCTTCCAGCCTTCCGCGCTCGCCTTCACGAACGCGGCGACGGCGGCCTTGCGATCCTTCACGGTCTTGTCCATGCACGACACCGTGGTCGCATAGGCGGGGAAGCCGAAGTCGCCGAAGAGGAAGGTGTTGGCCTTCACGCCGGCCTTCTGGATCGCGTACGGCTCCGACGTGACGTAGCCCTGCTGCACCAGGTTCTTGTCGGCGACGAAGGGCTGCACGTTGAACGTGTAGGGCCGCGTCTGCTCTTCCGTCAGGCCGTACTTGGCCTTCAGCCATGGCCAGTAGCCCTGGCGCGCGCCCGAACCGATCAGGATCGTCTTGCCCTTCATCTCCTCGAACGACTTGACGTCCTCGTGGGCGATGAGCACCTGCGGATCCTTCTGGAAGTAGGCGGCGACGGTGACGACCGGCACGCCGCTCTCGCGCGTCTGGATCATCTGCAGGTCACTCGAGCCCATCACGCAGTCGGCCTGTCCGGCAGCCATGAGTTGCAGGATATTGACCTGCGGCCCGCCCATCTTGACGGTGACGTCGAGGCCGGCCTTCCTGTAGATGCCGGTTGCGATGGCCTGGTAGAAGCCGCCGTGCTCGGCCTCGGCGAACCAGTTGGTCATGTAGACGAACTTCTCCTGCGCCAGGGCGGGCAGGGCGGCGAGGGCGCAGGCCGCGACGAGCGCGTATCGAATCGGGCGAAGGTTCATGGGCGGTCTCCAATCGAGGTTGAAAGTGGAACGCGAAGGAGTTGGCTCACTCGAGGCCTTGCTGGATGTGTCCTGTGTATTGCGTGCGTTCCCAGGTCTGCTCTGCGCGTGCCGGCCAGCGCGCCTCGTGCAGCTCGGTGATCGCCTGGGCCCAGCTCGCGGCGAGCGACTCGAGGATGGCGTCGCCTTGCTCCTTCGTCGCCGGCAGCGGGTCGCCGATGATGCCGCTCGGTCCGAAGTCGCGCGCCGTCCATGCGCACGCTGGGCGACCGTCGGGCGAGAGCAGCTTCGACGGGAACTCGGGCGGATAGTTGGCGACGGCGCGCTCCATGTGCACGGTCTCCGGCGCGAGCGCCAGCATGATCGCGGTCTCGGCGTGGCCGGCATGCATCGCGAGCTTCTTCTCGCGGTCGGCCATGTAGCGGCCCGCGACATGCGGCAGTCGCCACGTGTGCTGCGGCACGACGATGAAGTCGCCATGGCGCAAGCGCAACTCGCGCGCCGCGATCTCCATGATCTGCGGCTGGCCACCGTGTCCGTTGACGATCAGCAACTTGCGAAAGCCGCTGCGATAGACCGACTCGCCGATCTCCTCCATCGTCTTCAGCAGCGTCTCGCCGGAGAGCGTCATCGTGCCGGGGAAATGCAGGTGCTCGACCGACTTGCCGTAGGTGATCGGCGCCATCGCGAATGCCGGCACGCTCGCCGGCAGACGCGCCAGAGCGTGGCCGACGACGCCCGACGAGATGATCGAGTCGACCGCGCACGGCAGGTGCGGGCCGTGCTGCTCGATCGCGCCGGTGGCGATCACGATGACCGTGTTCTCGCGGTCGGGCAGGGCCGCGATCTCGGTCCAGCTCAGGTAGGGCAGGTAGCGGTGGGACGGGGTGTAGCCGTGGAGCATGGTGGTCTCGGGTGGGATGCGGTCGACGGTCAGCGCGGCAGGTACGCCGTCGCCTCGACCTCGATCAGGATCTCCGCCGTCGGCAGCATCGCGCTCACCTCGACGACGGTGGAGACCGGCGGATCGCCGGGGAAGAAGAGCTTCCTCACGCGGCTGTAGTGCGGGAAGTGGTCGAGGCTCCTGAAGTACTGGACCAGCTTGATCACGTCGGCCATCGTGCCGCCCGCGGCTTCGATCGTGAGCCGGATGCGGTCGAGCACGTACCAGCTCTGCGCCAGGATCGGGCCTTCCTTGATGTCGGTCGAGAACTCGCCGGTCTTGCCGAGCAGCTCGGCGGCGCTCGCGGGGATGTCGTCGTAGCCGCGGACGATGCGGCCCGCCGCGGGATCGACGGCGATCACGCCGGAGAGGAAGACGAAGTCGCCGGCGCGCTTCCACGCGGCATAGCGCGCGAGCGGCTGGGCGATGCCTTGCTGCGGAGACCGAGTCGACGGCGTGCTCATCTGTATCGACCTCAGGCGAAGCGCGCCATCGTCGCGCCGACACGCTCGCGGAAGCGGTCGAGCTCGGGCCGCGTCGCGACGTTCATGTGGTAGTAGGCGAGGTAGTCGACGCGCGCCTGGTTGCCTGTCAGCCGGCGCAGGTAGCGCGTGACGATCTTCTTCGGCGGATCGCCCATCCACCAAGCGACCCAGCGCGGCCGGCCATAGGTGACGACGGCGGCGATCCGGCGCAGATGCGTGAGCGATGGCTTGACGTTGGCCGGGTCGCTCAGATCGAAAGCCACGCCAGGCATGAAGACGCGGTCGAAGTAGCCCTTCAGCATCGCCGGCAGGCCGAAGCACCAGGTCGGAAAGCAGAGGACGAGCGCCTCGGCGCGCTGCAGGCGATCGACGTGGCTCTGGAGCCGGCGCCGGTTCGACGGCACGTCGTGGTAGCCGAGCCGTTCCTCGCGCGAGAGCACCGGATCGAAGCCTTCGGCGTACAGGTCGCAGTCGTCGACCTCGTGGCCGGCGTCGACGAGGCTCGCGACGACCTGTGCGTGCAGGGCCGCGTTATAGCTGGTCTCCACGGGGTGCGAATACAGGACGAGGATGCGCATGGCAGGTGATGCGCAAGAGCAGTGCCAACCCGGCACCGTTCTGCCCCGCGCATCGGCGACTGTAAGGCGATCTATTTTGGTGCGTCGGGACCGGTGCCCATCAGATCGTCGAGGAGCCGGTAGTCGGGCAGCGTCGTGTCGATCGCCCGGCCGTCACGAATGACCGCACGGTCGAACTGCGACCGCGACAGCATTTCGGAATAGCTGCGCGCCTTGAGCACGATCAGGTCGGCCGGCGCGCCGACGGCCAGTCGCCCGCGGTCGATGCCCATGATCGCAGCCGGCGTCTCGGTCGCGGCGCGGATCCAGTCGCCGAACGGATGGTCGAGGTGAAGGATCTTCACGGCCTGGGTGAAGGTGTCGAGCATGTCGTGGTCGCCATACGCGTAGAACGGGTCGCGGCAGTTGTCGCCGGCGACGGCCACGCGCAGCCCGGCAGCCTTCATCTCGTGCAGCACGGTGACGCCGCGCCAGCGCGGCGTGCGCGTGAACTCGGAGCCGTCCACCGTGCGGGCGGCGGCCGAGCGGTCCTGCAGATACATGTTGACGGTGGGCAGGCTGACGATGTCGACGCCGGCGTTCTTGCAAGCGGTGATCGTCTG
>JAYTHL010000197.1:0-1574 GCA_043732605.1 Rhizobacter sp.
CGGCTGAAGGCGCCACTTCTTGACGATCCGGTTCTCGGCGATCGGCAGCACGCCCGACTCGGACGCCATGACCACGAGGCCGTCGTCGGTGACGATGTAGCGCGCCGGGCGCAGGCCGTTACGGTCGAGGGTGGCGCCGATCTGGCGGCCGTCGGTGAAGACCATCGCCGCCGGGCCATCCCACGGCTCCATCATTGCCGCGTGGTATTCGTAGAACGCCCGCCGGCGCGGCTCCATCGCCGAGTGCTGCTCCCACGCCTCGGGAATCATCATCATCACCGCGTGGGCGAGCGAATAGCCGCTCATCGTCAGCAACTCGAGCGCGTTGTCGAAGGTGGCGGTGTCGCTCTGGCCCTCGAACGAGATCGGGTAGAGCTTCTTCAGGTCGTCGCCGAGCACCGGCGACTTCATCACGCCTTCCCTGGCGCGCATCCAGTTGAAGTTGCCCTTGACGGTGTTGATCTCGCCGTTGTGCGCGACCATGCGATACGGATGCGCGAGCGGCCACTCGGGAAAGGTGTTGGTCGAGAAGCGCTGGTGCACGAGCGCGAGCGCCGATGTCAGGCGCGGATCGGCGAGATCCAGGTAGTACTTGCCGACCTGGTTGGCGAGTAGCAGGCCCTTGTAGATGATCGTGCGGCAGCTCATGCTCGGCACGTAGTACTCGCGGCTGTGCGTGAGCTTGAGTGCCTGGATCGCGCTCGAGGCAGTCTTGCGGATGACGTAGAGCTTCCTCTCGAGCGCATCCGGGACGATGACGTCAGGCCCGCGGCCGATGAAGATCTGGCGCAGCACCGGCTCCTTGGCGCGCACGGTCGGCGACATCGGCAGCTCGGCGTCGACCGGCACATCGCGCCAGCCGAGCACCACCTGCCCCTCGGCCTTCACGGCCCGCTCGAGCTCCTGCGTGCAGGCCAGCCGCGATGCGTGCTCCTTGGGCAGGAACACCATGCCGACGCCGTACTCGCCCGGCGCGGGCAGTGCGATGCCCTGCGCCGCCATCTCAGCGCGGTAGAAGTCGTCCGGGATCTGGATCAGGATGCCGGCACCGTCGCCCATCAGCGGATCGGCGCCGACGGCTCCGCGATGGTTCAGGTTCTCGAGGATCTTGAGCCCCTGCTGGACGATCACATGCGATTTGCGGCCGGCGATGTGGGCGACAAAACCGACGCCGCAGGCGTCGTGCTCGTGGCTCGGCGAATAAAGCCCCGAGATCGAAGCCAGTTCCACCTCGGCGCGGGGCGCGACCCGTTCGTTGTCGATCTCAGCCACCGCCTGCCCCTCGTCTGCCCACGAGGTATGAAGAATACCGCAGCGCAGCAATCCCGAGCCCGGTTCGGCGCCGGGTCAATAGGTCCGTCCGGAGATCCTGGCGCCGCGGTTGATGGGCATGAACTGCACCTCGACCCGGATCTGGCTCTTCACCGGCGTGCCGCCCGCCATGCCGGGAGAAAAGCGCGCCCTCGAGAACGCGTCGACGGCGGCTTGATCGAACACCCCGGGCGGCTCGGCGCGGACGACGCTGACGTCGTCGACGTGCCCCGTTTCGCTGATCAGGATGCGCAGCACGACGC
>JAYTHL010000198.1:0-1567 GCA_043732605.1 Rhizobacter sp.
CCGGGCAACGTCGGCATCCCGGTGATCGACGGGCCGAAGGGCGTGAAGCTCGCGCTGATCATCTGCCACGACGGCATGTTCCCCGAGATGGCGCGCGAGTGCGCCTACAAGGGCGCCGAAGTGATGCTGCGCACCGCCGGCTACACCGCGCCGATCGCCCATTCCTGGAAGATCACCAACCAGGCGAACGCGTTCCAGAACCTGATGGTGACGGCCAGCGTCTGCCTGTGCGGCAGCGACGGCAGCTTCGACTCGATGGGCGAAGGCATGGTCTGCAACTTCGACGGCACGGTGATCGTCGAGGGCAGCCGCCGGCCCGACGAGATCATCACCTGCGAGGTCCGGCCCGATCTCGTGCGCGAGGCGAGAAAGCACTGGGCGGTCGAGAACAACCCGTACCAGCTCTGGCACCGCGGCTACACGGCGGTGAAGGGCGGCGCGATGGACTGCCCGTACACCTTCATGCACGACATGGTGAACGGCCGCTTCGCGCTGCCGTGGGAAGACGAGGTCGTTCACGTCGACGGCACGTCGTGCGGGTTCGCTGCGCCGACGCGCATGCATGCGCCCGACAACCTGCTGCCCGAGCCGCTGCCCGGCTCGGGCAAGGCGGCCTGAGGCGATGAGCGCGATGCCCGATCTCGCCGCGACGACGTTCGCGAGCGTCTCCGCCGATCCCTATCCGTGGCCGTACAACGGTGACTTGCGTGCGTCGAACACCGCGTTGATCGTCATCGACATGCAGACCGACTTCTGCGGCGTCGGCGGCTATGTCGACAAGATGGGCTACGACCTGTCGCTCACGCGCGCGCCGATCGGGCCGATCGAGAAGCTGATGGTGCGCATGCGCTCGCTCGGCTTCACGATCATCCACACCCGCGAGGGTCACCGCCCCGACCTCGCCGACCTGCCCGCCAACAAGCGCTGGCGCTCGCGCCGGATCGGCGAGAACAGCGTCGGCATCGGCGACCTCGGGCCGTGCGGCCGCATCCTCGTGCGCGGCGAGCCGGGCTGGGAGATCATCGACGAGCTCGCGCCGCTGTCGGGCGAGATCGTGATCGACAAGCCGGGCAAGGGCTCGTTCTGCGCGACCGACCTCGAGCTCGTCCTGCACACGCGCGGCATCACCAACCTGCTGCTCGCCGGCATCACCACCGACGTCTGCGTCCACACGACGATGCGCGAGGCGAACGACCGCGGCTTCGAGTGCCTCCTGCTCACCGACTGCACCGCCGCGACCGACCGCGGCAACCACCTCGCGGCGATCAGGATGGTGACGATGCAGGGCGGCGTGTTCGGCGCCGTCGCGCCGTCGGGCGCGGTGCTCGAGGCGCTCGCATGACCGCACCGCTCGATCCTTCTCCGCAGATGACCGGCGCCCTCGCGCTCGAGACCTTCGAGCTGACGAAGCGCTTCGGCGCGTTCACGGCGATGGACAACGTCTCGATGAAGGTGGCGCCGGGCTCGGTCCACGCACTGCTCGGCGAGAACGGTGCCGGCAAGAGCACGCTCGTGAAGTGCGTCGCCGGCTCGCAGCGACCCGATGGCGGCTCGATCATGATCGACG
>JAYTHL010000199.1:0-1565 GCA_043732605.1 Rhizobacter sp.
CGTCTACATCGACGAGATCGACAAGATCTCGCGCAAGGCCGACAACCCGTCGATCACGCGCGACGTGTCGGGCGAGGGCGTGCAGCAGGCGCTGCTGAAGCTCGTCGAAGGGACGATGGCTTCTGTACCGCCGCAAGGCGGTCGGAAACACCCGAACCAGGACTTCCTGCAGATCGACACGACGAACATCCTGTTCATCTGCGGCGGCGCGTTCGACGGTCTCGAGAAGGTGATCCAGAACCGGTCCGAGAAGTCGGGGATCGGCTTCGGCGCGACCGTCCACACCAAGTCTGAGAAGCGCGTCTCGGAGATCTTCCGCGAGGTCGAACCCGAAGACCTCATCAAGTTCGGTCTCATCCCCGAGCTCGTCGGCCGCCTGCCGGTCGTCGCGACGCTCGGCGAGCTCACCGACGATGCGCTCGTGCGCATCCTCACCGAGCCGAAGAACGCGCTCGTCAAGCAATACCAGAAGCTCTTCGCCATGGACGGCGTCGAGCTCGAGATCCGGCCGTCGGCGCTCGCCGCCATCGCCAAGAAGGCGCTCGCCCGCAAGATCGGCGCGCGCGGCCTGCGCTCGATCATGGAGCAGTCGCTGATCGACACGATGTTCGAGCTGCCCACGCTCGATGGCGTCGCCAAGGTCGTGCTCGACGAGCACACCATCCAGGACGAAGCCAAGCCGCTTCTCGTGTATCGAGAGCCGGCAAAGTTCAGCGCTTGATGCCCGACAAGCCCGGCGCTCACCGTTCGGGCAGGCTCTCCACCGCGGCGCCCACCTCCGCGCCCCCTTTTAAACGCAGTCTCGAGCCTCACATCGGCTGAGAAAGAGAGGTCACCAATGTCTGGACATCCTGTTCTGCCCGCCGAGAAGATCACGCTGCCGCTGCTGCCCTTGCGCGATGTCGTCGTCTTCCCGCACATGGTCATTCCGCTGTTCGTCGGCCGCCCGAAGTCGATCAAGGCCCTCGAGGTCGCGATGGAGGCCGGCCGCCAGATCATGCTGGTGGCCCAGAAGGCCGCCGGCAAGGACGAGCCCAAGCCCGACGACATGTTCGAAGTGGGCTGCGTCTCGTCGATCCTGCAGATGCTGAAGCTCCCCGACGGCACGGTGAAAGTGCTGGTCGAAGGCGTGCAACGCGCCAAGACGCACAGCATCACCGACAACGGCGAGTACTTCGTCTCCGACGTCACGCCCGTGCCGCCCGAAACAGAAGCCAAGAGCGAGGTCGAGGCGCTGCGCCGCGCGGTGACGCAGCAGTTCGACCAGTACGTCAAGCTCAACAAGAAGATCCCGCCCGAGATCCTGACCTCGATCGCCGGCATCGACGACGCCGGCCGCCTGGCCGATACGATCGCCGCGCACCTGCCGCTCAAGCTCGAGAACAAGCAGTCGGTGCTCGACCTGGTCTAAGTCGACAAGCGGCTCGAGAAGCTGCTCGAGCAACTCGAGCACGAGGTCGACATCCTGCAGGTCGAAAAGCGCATCCGCGGCCGCGTCAAGCGCCAGATGGAGAAGAGCCAGCGCGAGTACTACCTGAACGAGCAGGTCAAGGCGATCCAGAAGG
>JAYTHL010000200.1:0-1564 GCA_043732605.1 Rhizobacter sp.
ATGCGCGAGGCAGGTATATCGCCCGCGCCGCACGTGCGCATCGCAGGGCGTCAGGCGCGATCACACGTCGATGTTCGCCACCCGCAGCGCGTTGGTCTCGATGAACTGGCGGCGCGGCTCGACCTCGTCGCCCATCAGCATCGTGAAGACGCGGTCAGCTTCGATGGCGTCGTCGAGCTGCACGCGCAGGAGGCGGCGCACGGTGGGATCCATGGTCGTTTCCCAAAGTTGCGAGGGGTTCATTTCCCCGAGGCCCTTGTAGCGCTGGCGCGCGACGGCCGACTCGGCCTGCGTGACGAGCCATGCCATGGCTTCACGGAAGTCGCCCACGCGCGCCTCCTTCTGGCGGTCGCCTTCGCCGCGCTTGACGATCGCGTCTTTGCCGACGAGGCCCTTGAAGGTGAGTCCGGCCGTGCTCAGCGCTTCGTAGTCGGCACCGTGGACGAAGTCGGCGGTGATCACGCTCGACTTGACGTTGCCATGATGCAATCGGCTGATGCGAAGGATGTGCTTGTCGCTGCGCGCATCGAACTCGGCCGCCACCTCGGCGTCGACCAGGCCCGACTGCATCGCCGCCGCCGAAGCCTCGGCGGCCTCCAGCGTATCGAGGTCGAGCGCCAGGCCGTTGGCGATCGCGCGCAGCGCATCCACGTCCATCCAGTTCGAAAGCCGCTCGACCACGTTCTTCGCCACCACGTACTTCTGCGCCAGCGCTTCGAGCGTCTCGCCCTGCAGCACCGCGGGCACGTTGCCGACGCTCGAGGTCCCGGTCTCGAGGCGCGCGTCCTTGAGCGCCACGCGCATGAGGTAGGCGTCGAGCTCGTGGCCGTCTTTGAGGTACTGCTCGTCCTTGCCGAACTTCACCTTGTAGAGCGGCGGCTGTGCGATGTAGATGTGGCCACGTTCCACGAGCTCGGGCATCTGCCGGAACAGGAAGGTGAGCAGCAGCGTGCGGATGTGGGCGCCGTCCACGTCGGCGTCGGTCATGATGATGATGCGGTGGTAGCGCAGCTTGGCGACGTCGAAGTCGTCACCGCCACCCGCCCCCTTGCCGATGCCGGTGCCGAGTGCCGTAATCAGCGTCAGGATCTCGTTGCTGGTCAGCAGCTTTTCGTAGCGCGCTTTTTCGACGTTAAGGATCTTGCCGCGCAGCGGCAGGATCGCCTGGAACTTGCGATCGCGGCCCTGCTTGGCCGAGCCTCCGGCGGAATCGCCCTCCACGATGTAGATCTCGCAAAGCGCCGGATCCTTCTCCTGGCAATCGGCCAGCTTGCCCGGCAGGCCCATGCCGTCGAGCACGCCTTTGCGCCGCGTCATCTCGCGCGCCTTGCGTGCTGCCTCGCGGGCTCGCGCCGCGTCGACGATCTTGCCGCAGATGATCTTGGCGTCGTTCGGGTTCTCTGCGAGGTAGTCGGCCAGGGTACGGCCAACCACGTCCTCCACCGGCGCGCGCACTTCGCTCGAAACCAGTTTGTCCTTGGTCTGGCTCGAGAACTTGGGTTCCGGCACCTCACCGAAAGGACACAGGTCAGGCCCTCGCGCATGTCGTCGCCGGTGATCTCGA
>JAYTHL010000201.1:0-1563 GCA_043732605.1 Rhizobacter sp.
GATCGTAGGCGGCGACGACGGTGTGCGGGCTGACCGCGTGGTGGTGCGCGCACTCGCGCACCGACGGCAGGCGCGCGCCCGGCGCCAGCAGGCGCTGGCCGATGTGCTCGGCGAAGCGCCGCGTCAGCTGCTCGACGAGCGTCATGTCGGAGCGGCGCGACAGCGAGCTCGCCGGTCGCGTCACCTCTCGTGCCGGTCGTGCCGGTCGTGCCGGGCGTGCCGGCGCGGCGACCGATACAGCGACGCGCGTCATGAACCGAAGTGTACCGGTACTGTGCTGGTGGCGGCTCTACACTGACGGTCCCGTCCACGGCACCGTCTCCATGAGCGACTCCGCGATCACCTCCCCGCGAACGGCGTCCGCCGAGACGCGCGGTCTTGCCTTCGGCCTGCTCGGCGTCGCGATCTTCTCGCTGACGCTGCCCATGACGCGCCTGGCGGTCGGCACCGCCGCCGATCCGCAGCTGCCGCCGCTCTTCGTCACCGCCGGCCGCGCGGCGTGCGCAGGCCTTCTCAGTTGCGCGTGGCTCTGGGCCATGCACGCACGCCGGCCCGGCCGCCACCTCCTGCCGGCGCTGCTCGTCTCGGCGCTCGGCACCGTCGTCGGCTTTCCGCTGTTCCTCGCGCTCGCGCTGCGCCGCGTCGACGCGATGCATGCCGCCGTCGTCGCGGGCGTGCTGCCGCTCGCCACCGCGCTCGTCGCCGCGCTCTGGCTGCGGCAACGGCCGTCGCGCGGCTTCTGGGCCTGCGCCGTCGTCGCCACCACGCTCGTCGTCGCCTTCGCCGCGTGGAGCGGCGGCGGTCATCTCGTGATCGCCGACGGCCTGTTGCTCGCGTCGGTCTTCAGTGCCGCGATCGGCTACGTCGCCGGTGCGCGTCTCGCCGGGGAGATGCCACCCGAGAGCGCGATCTGCTGGGTCCTCGTGACGAGCCTGCCGCTGACGATTCCGGCGACGCTCCTCGTCTGGCCCCAGCAGGGCGCGAGCACGGCCGCCTGGGGCGGCTTCGCCTACGTCACCGTGTTCTCGATGTGGCTGGGCTTTTTCGCCTGGTACCGCGGCCTCGCGCTCGGCGGCACGATGCGCGTGAGCCAGGTGCAGGCCGTGCAACCGTTCCTGGCGATGTTCTTCGCCGTGCCGATCCTCGGCGAGCGTCTCGATCCGGCGATGCTGCTGTTCGCGGCCGCCGTCGTCGCGGTCGTCGTCCTCGGGCGCAGGATGTCGGTCGGCGCCGTCCGGCAGCGCACGCCGTCGTTCCCGCCGTAAGCACCCGCAGCGCGCGCGGCGATCTCACCGTCCTGGAGGACACCGTCATGACCCGCCAACCTTCGTCCGGCCCTTGGCGCCTGGCCTCGCGCACCGAGCGCATGAACCCGTCGGCGATCCGCGAGATCCTGAAGCTGACCGAGCGGCCCGGGATCATCTCGCTCGCCGGCGGCCTGCCATCGGCCGACCTGTTCCCGGTCGAGGCGATGCGCGAGGCGACCGAGCGCGTGCTGCGCGACACGCCGCGCGAAGCACTGCAGTACGCCGGCAGCGAGGGATTCGGACCGCTGCGGGAGTG
>JAYTHL010000202.1:0-5485 GCA_043732605.1 Rhizobacter sp.
CGGATCGCGTTCGACCACGGCGTCGACGTCACGACCGCCGTCGCCGTGCGAAGCATCGTGACGGCCCTCGTCGTCGGCATGCTGATCGTGGTGCAGCGCGTGCCGATCGTGCTGACGGCGCGGCAGCGTCGCTTCCTGCCGGCCATCGGGCTGATCGTCGCGGTGCAGAGCGTCTGCCTCTACTCGGCGGTCGCGCGCCTGCCCGTGGCGCTCGCCCTGCTCGCGTTCAACACCTATCCGCTCTGGACCGCGCTCTGGGCGCGCGTGTTCTACGCGCACCGGCCCGAGCGACGCGTGGTCCTCGCGATGCCGGTGATGCTCGTCGGTCTCGCGCTCGCACTCGACGTGCTCGGTGCGGCCTCGGGCCTCGGCGCGGCGCTGCAGTGGCAGCGCATCGGTGCCGGCGTCGCCTTCGCCCTCGCCGCGTCCGCGACATTCGGCGTCGCGCTGGTGCTGACGCAGCACGAGGCCGGCGGCCTCGACGGCCGCGTGCGCACGACGAGCACCATGGGCATCGTCGCGGTGCTCGCGCTCGCGGGCGTCGCCTGGCAAGGCGGCTTCCACTGGCCCGACGCGACCCCTGGCTGGTGGGGTCTCGCCCTGCTCACGCTGCTCTACGGCACCGGCATCACGATCCTCTTCACCGTGCTGCCGCGCCTGGGCGTGGTCGGTAACTCGGCGATCATGAACGTCGAGCCGGTGTTCGCTCTCGTGCTCGCTTGGGCGATCCTGGGTCAACGGATCGCGCCGTCGCAGGTCGCGGGCGCGCTCGTCGTGGTGGCGACGGTGGTGTGGCTCGGGCTGAGGCCGAAGCGCGCGTCGCGCGTCGCTGCCTAGACCGCAGTCGCCGGCGTGGCGCGGATTGATCGCGCTGGCACTCGCCTGCCTCGGCCCGGCGATCCACGCCCAGGACGAGAGGACCCATGCCTTCGACGATCCCTTCCTGCAGGTGACGCGGGCACTGCCGACCTGTCCGGTGCCGCAAGGTCCGCTCTACACGGCGGCGCAGGCGAAGGCGCAGAGCCACATCCACGCCGAGAAAGGCACGACCTGCCACGACTGGGGCCGCTGCCGCCTGCCGAACGCGTACCTGTACGACGAGGAGATCATCCCGCGCGTCGCCACGTTCATCCAGCGCGACGACCGCTTCCAGAACACCAGCGTCTGGATCCTCGGCCAGCGGCGCCGGCTCTACCTCGAGGGCTACGTGACGAGCCATGCGCAGAGCGACAAGCTCGAGCGCGAGGTGCGCCTCATCGACGACATCGAAGCGTGATCAACGAGCTCATGGTCGGCACCTCCGGCACGCCGCGCTACGACGTCGACCGCAGTGCGAAATAGCGCGACCGACCAGAATGCGGCTCCGGACCTCACCGTCCCGCAGCGCTGACTATGCCTCCGATCATTTCCTTCCACGACGTCTCCAAGACTTACGGCACAGGCTTTCGGGCGCTCGACCATGTGAGCCTCGACATCCGCCAGGGCGAGATCTTCGCCCTGCTCGGCCCGAACGGCGCCGGCAAGACGACGCTGATCGGACTCGTCTGCGGGATCGTCAAGCTCGCCGAGGGCCGCGTCACCGTCGCCGGCCACGACATCGTCGCCGACTACCGCGCCGTGCGCGCGCTGATCGGCCTGGTGCCGCAGGAGCTCACGACCGACGCCTTCGAGTCGGTGTGGGCGACGGTGTCGTTCAGCCGCGGCCTCTTCGGCAAGCCGCCGAACCCGGCGCACATCGAGAAGACCTTGAAGGACCTCTCGCTCTGGGACAAGAAGGACAACAAGATCATGACGCTCTCGGGCGGCATGAAGCGGCGCGTGATGATCGCCAAGGCGCTCTCGCACGAGCCGCGCGTGCTCTTCCTCGACGAGCCGACCGCCGGCGTCGACGTCGCGCTGCGCAAGGACATGTGGCAGCTCGTGCGCGGCCTGCGCGAGCAGGGCGTGACGATCGTGCTGACCACGCACTACATCGACGAGGCCGAGGACATGGCCGACCGCGTCGGCGTCATCCGCCACGGCAAGATCATCCTCGTCGAGGACAAGGTGACGCTCATGAAGAAGCTCGGCAAGAAGCGGCTCACGCTGCGCATCGAGCCGGCCCTTGCGGTCCTGCCGCCGTCCCTCGCGACCACCGGCCTGACCCTCGGCGCCGGTGGGACCGAGATCTCGTACGTCTACGACCCCGGCGGTGCGCAGGACGCCGTCGCCGCGCTGCTCGACGCGCTGCGCGACGCCGGCGTGCGGGTGAAGGACATCGAGACCTCGCAGAGCTCGCTCGAGGAGATCTTCGTCAACCTCGTCCGGGAGGACGCATGAACAGCCACGCCGTCGCGGCGATCTACAAGTTCGAGATGGCGCGCACCTGGCGCACGGTGATGCAGAGCATCATCTCGCCGGTGATCTCGACGGCGCTCTACTTCGTCGTCTTCGGCGCGGCGATCGGCTCGCGCATCGAGCGGATCGGCGACGTCACCTACGGCGCGTTCATCGTGCCCGGCCTGATCATGCTGTCGGTGCTCACGCAGAGCATCTCGAACGCCTCGTTCGGCATCTATTTCCCGAAGTTCACCGGCACGATCTACGAGCTGCTCTCGGCGCCGATCTCCAACCTCGAGATCGTCGTGAGCTACGTCGGCGCGGCGGCGACCAAGTCGGTGATCGTCGGACTCATCATCCTGGCGACCGCCGCCTTCTTCGTGCCGCTGCACATCGCGCACCCGGTCTGGATGCTCGCCTTCCTCGTGCTCACGGCTGTCACCTTCAGCCTCTTCGGCTTCATCATCGGCATCTGGGCCGACGGCTTCGAGAAGCTGCAGCTGATCCCGCTGCTCGTGGTCATGCCGCTCACCTTCCTCGGCGGGCCGTTCTACTCGATCGACATGCTCCCGCCGATCTGGCAGAAGCTCTCGCTGCTGAATCCGTCGGTCTACCTCATCAGCGGCTTCCGCTGGAGCTTTTTCGACCGCTCCGAAGTGCACATCGGCGTGAGCTTCGCGATGACCTCGGTGTTTTTCCTCGCGGCGCTCGCCTTCGCGACGTGGATCATGCGCACGGGCTGGCGCCTCAAGGCATAGCGCGGTGCGTGCTCGACATCGCCTGTGTATCGGCGCCGTCGCGTCGGCCGTCGCGCTCGCGCTCGCAGGGTGCGTATCGCGGCCCTACGGCGATCCTTCCCCTCGCTTCGCCGCGGCGCTCGCCAGCGCGTCGCCCGCGGTCGTGGGGATCGCCGAGTCGCCGCAGGACGGCTCGGGCGGCGCGGCTGCGCCGGAGCCGCGCGTCGTCGGCTCCGGCTTTCGCCTCGCCGGCACGAACGTCATCGCCACCGCCGCGCACGTCGTCGCCGGCTTGCACGGCGCGCCGGTCGTCGTCTGGCAATCGCGTCGCTGGAGCGCGCGAGTGCTCCGTGTCGACGTCGCGGCCGACGTCGCGCTGCTCGAGATCGACGGGACGGCACCGATGCCCGGCCTCGCGCTCGCCGAGGGCGACGCGGATGCGCCCGGCACCTGGGTGCTCGTGATCGGCTGTCCGTTCGGCGCCTTGCCGACGGCGACCACCGGCATCGTCAGCGCCCGCCCGGGGGCGGTGCTGCGACCGGAGTCGCTGCGCTCTCAGATGCAGCTCAACGCGGCGGTGAATCCCGGCAACTCGGGCGGTCCGGTCGTGAACCTCGATGCCAAGGTCATCGGCATCGCCAACGCCACCGTGCCGGCCGGCTTCGGCCTGGGCTTCGCCGTACCCGTCTCGGCGCTGCGACGCCTGCTCGACCGGACCTGACGCGCGACCAGCGCCGTCAGGCCGCCGATGCCGACGTCAGCCGCACACGCCCAGGAAGTTCAGGTTGACCGACGTGACGCCACCCAGGGTGGTGTTCATCACGACGACCACGCCGACGCACGGCAGGCTGCCCTGGTTGACGCGCGGGAAGCCGCTGGCGAAGTACAGCATGTCCTGGCTGTCGCCGAAGATCTCGTCGTCGCGGATGCTGTCGGGCGTGACGACGGCGACGCTGCCTCCGCCGCGCGACAGCGACTTGGCGAGCGACCGCAGCTTGAATCCGAAACGGATGCCCGCCGCCACGTCGTTCGGCGCCTTCAGGGTCAGCAGACTCTTCAGCAGGCCGGCATCGACGCAGCCGACCAGGATGACCTGGATCGCGCCGGCATCGCGACCGAACCCGTAGCCGCCGATGCGGGTCGGAATGTAGTTCGGGCAGACGAACACCAGCGACGAGCTGGCCAGGCAGTAGTCGATGCCGAAGTTGCTGGCCGAGCCCTGGTTGATGTAGTTGTTGAGCTCGATGTTCAGGATGCTGTTGGCCAGCGTGAACGAGAGTTCGATGATGTTGCCGAGGGCGGCGCCCGACAGGCTGGTGAAGATGCTGAACGTCGTCCCGAAGAAGTCGAGGAATTGCGTCCGTTGCGTGCCGGCGTACATCGCTTCGGGCCGCATCAGTGGCCGGGCGGCGGTGCTCAGGTCGATCGCCAGGCCGTGATCCAGGCCCAGGGTCGGCATCAGCGAGACGTCGAGCTCGGTCAGGGCCAGCGACGGGCGTTGCGGCATCGTCGCGTAGGCATAGCGCGGCACGTCGCCGCTCGACGCGTGCGTCGTCACGCCGAGCATCTGGCCGCTCTTGGTCTTGATCGAGTCGAGCAGCGCGGGAAGCTCGGTGCCCATCGCCTGGTTGATCAGCGCTTGCTGCTGGTACGACCCGAGCGTGCTGGTGCGCAGGCCCTGCAACGCCTGCGATGCGCTCTTGTAGCTGTTCGCCGCAGCCTGCAGCGCGTCGACCGACGTCTGGTTGAGGGCGAGAACGTTGGTCGCGTCGACCTGCAGCTTGGCGGCGTGGATCCTGGCGACGACGTTGGCCAACGCCGTCGCGAAGGCGGCGTCTCCGGGCGCACCGGTGAATCCGCGCGCCGCGAGGAGCGCGGCCGTGACCGGCCCGCCATCGGGCGGCACGAGCGTGCTGTTGCCGTAGAGAACGGTCGTGGAGAAGTCGCTGTTCGCATCGACCGCGGTGAGCGCCGCGGCCGCTTGCGCGAGCAGGACGGTGTCGTTGGTCTGGGCCGCCTTGGTCGCGATCGCCAGGGCGCCGCTCAACTTGTTCGCGTACTGGCTCGCCGTGACCGTGATCTGCGCCGAGCCGGTGGGCAGGACCGTCACGTTGGCACTGGTCGTCAGCGCGAGGCTCACGACGCCGACGGTGATGCGGTAGACGCCGCCGGTTTCCTTGCCGTAGTTCGGATCGGCTGGATTCGTGTCGGCGAAGTCGCCGGCCGGGTCGAGCGTGAGGTTGGGACTGAGCTTGGCCTTGGCGATCTTCGGGAAACTCACGTTCAGGCCCGAGACCACGGGCGCGTTGCCGAAGACCTGCCCGACCGCCGCGACGGCGACGGTGAACTGGTAGCCCGCGTTGCTGATCACGTTGCCGTTGCCGTCGCGCAGCGTCGGCGTGACGGTGACGCTGCCCGAAGGCGCGAGC
>JAYTHL010000203.1:0-5484 GCA_043732605.1 Rhizobacter sp.
AAATCGGATCAGGCGAGCGAGCGCTCGAGCGCGTCGACGAACATCGCGGCGACGTCGAAGCCGGTCTGCTGCGTGACTTCCTGGAAGCCCGTCGGGCTGGTGACGTTGATTTCGGTCAGGCAGTCGCCGATGACGTCGAGGCCGACGAGCAGCAGTCCGCGCCGCGCGAGCACCGGGCCGACCGCTTCGGCGATCGCGCGGTCGCGCGCCGAGATCGGCTGCGCCACGCCCTTGCCGCCGACCGCGAGGTTGCCGCGGATCTCGCTGCCCTGCGGGATGCGCGCCAGCACGTGCGGCGCGGGCACGCCGTCGATCACGAGGATGCGCTTGTCGCCCGCGGTGATCTCGGTGAGGTAGCGCTGGGCCATCACGGTCGTCGTGCCGTTGCGGTTGAGCGTCTCGATGATGCTGCCGAGGTTGAGGCCGTCGGGGCCGACGCGGAAGATCCCCATGCCGCCCATGCCATCGAGCGGCTTCAGGACGATGTCGCGGTGCTCGCCGTGGAAGCGCTTGATCGCCGCCTCGTCGCGCGTGACGATGGTCGGCGTGATGAACTCGGGGAACTCGAGGATCGCGAGCTTTTCCGGATGGTCGCGCAGCGCCCGCGGGCTGTTGAAGACGCGCGCGCCTTCGCGCTCGGCCTGGCCGAGCAGGTGCGTCGCGTAGAAGTATTCGGTGTCGAAGGGCGGGTCCTTGCGCATGACCACCGCCGACACGTCGGCCAGCGCGATCGGCGCGGCCTCGGCGGCTTCGACGAACCAGGCGTCGCCGCCCGGCGCGGCGAACGTGATCGCGCGCGAGCGCGCTTCGACCCGGCCGCCGCGCTGCCAGACGAGATCCTTCGGCTCGCACGCGAGCAGCGCGTGACCGCGCGCCGCGGCCGCGCGCATCATCGCGAAGGTCGTGTCCTTGGAGGTCTTGAAGGTCTCGAGCGGATCGGCGACGAAGAGCAGGTTCATGGGCGGGTCGTCAGGAACTAGGGGCCGACGCGCGTGCGGTCGGCGCCGGGCCGCCACTGTTGCACAACCAGCGCCAGCGTGCCGGCGACGATGCCCCAGAACGCCGAGCCGATGCCGAAGAGCTTCAGCCCCGAGAGCGTGACCAGAAAGGTGATGAGCGCGGCCTCGCGCAGCCGCTCGTCGCGCACCGCCGCCGCGAGACCGGTGCCGATGGTGCCGAGCAGTGCCAACCCGGCGATCACCGCCACCAGCTCACGGGGGAACGAGGCCAGGAGGCCGGCGACCGCCGCACCGAAGGTGCCGACGACGCAGTAGATCAGCCCGCACGACGCCGCCGCGACCCAGCGCCGCGCCGGATCGGCGTGCGCCTCGCGGCCCATGCAGATGGCAGCGGTGATCGCCGCGAAATTGAGCGCGAACGCACCGAACGGCGCCAGCAGCAGGGTCGCGATGCCTGTGATGACGATGATCTTCGAGACCGGCATCGCGTAGCCGGCGGCGCGGATCACGGCGACGCCGGGCAGGTTCTGCGACGCCATCGTCACGACGAAGAGCGGCAGCGCCAGGCTCACTGCCCCGCGCCAGGTGAAGACCGGCGCGGTGAAGACGGGCGTTGTCGGCACCCAGGGCACGACCGCGGCGCGCAGTGTCCCGCTCATGGCGGCGACGGCGATGCCGACCACGAGCACGCCGACGACGGCGTAGCGCGGCCACCAGCGCCGCCCGCAGAGATAGGCGACGAGCATCGCGAGAACCAGCTCGAGCGACGAGCCCGCGGCCGCGAAAGCATCGAGGCCGAAGCGTGCCAGCACGCCGGCGAGCAAGGCGCCGGCGAGCGGCAGCGGGATCCTGTCCATCACCCGCTCGAACCAGCCGGTTGCGCCGACCGCGATCACGAGCAGCGCGAAGACGATGAACGCGCCGGTTGCCTCGGCCATGTTGAAGGCGCCGCTCGCGCCGGCGACCGCGAGCACCGCGGCGCCCGGCGTGCTCCACGCGATCATCACCGGCTGGCGCCACCAGAGCGACGGCAGCAGCGTCGCCAGGCCGACGCCCCAGCCGAGCGCCCACATCCACGACGCCGTCTGCGCGGGCGTCGCGCCGAACGATTGCGCGGCCTGGAAGACGATCGCGACGGAGCTCGTGAAGCCGACGAGGACGGCGACGAAGCCGGCCGTCGCCGCCGAGAGCGAGACGTCGGACCAGCGGCTGGTCAAGCGACGGCCGGCCGGGCGCCGGGCCGCTCCAAGCCCCGCCGCGCCCCCTCGAGGGTCAGCGACCGATGCAAGCGTGGGGGCACCATCAGATCTCGACCTTCGATCCCAGCTCGACGACGCGGTTCGTCGGCAGGCGCAGGAAGTCGGCGGCTGCCGAAGCGTTGCGATGCATGCCCGCGAACAGCTTCTCGCGCCAGTCGGCCATGCCGCCGCCGAGCGTCGGGATGACGATGTCGCGCGACAGGAAGTACGAGGTGTCCATGTCGTCGATCATGCAGCCGTTGGCGCGCAGCTGGAGCAGCGCGGCCGGCACGTCGGGCTCGTTCTTGAAGCCGAAGTTGAGCGTGACCTGCCAGCAGTCGTGGCCGAGCGCCGTCATCTCGCTGCACGCGTCGCCCTCGATCCACGGCACCTCGTGGTGCTTGACCGTGACGAAGAGATTGGTCTCGTGCAGCACCTTGTTGTGCTTCAGGTTGTGCAGCAGCGCATTTGGCGTCAGGCCCTGGTCGCTGACCAGGAAGACGGCCGTCCCCGGGACGCGCTGGGGCGGGCTGATGAAGACCGATTCGAGGAAGCTCGCGAGGTCGATGGCGTCGTTGCGCAGGCTCTGCGACATCAGCTTTCGACCCTGCTTCCACGTCATCATCAGCGTGAACATGAACGCGCCGATGAGCAACGGGAACCAGCCGCCGTCGATGACCTTGACGACGTTGGCGATGAAGTAGACGAAGTCGACGACGAAGAAGAAGCCGGTCGCGGCGACGGCCAGCGGCCACGGATACTTCCAGGCGTAGCGGATGACGAAGAAGGTCATCGTCGTCGTGATCAACATGTCGATGGTCACGGTGATGCCGTAGGCCGCGCCGAGCCGGTCGCTCGAGCCGAAGAAAAGCACGGCGACGACGATGCCGCAGAACAGGCCCCAGTTCACGAACGGCACGTAGACCTGGCCGGTCTCGAGCACCGACGTGTGGGCGATGCGCAGGCGCGGCAGGTAGCCGAGCTGGATCGCCTGCTTGGTGACCGAGAACGCGGCCGTGATCAGCGCCTGCGATGCGATCACCGCAGCGCAGGTGGCGAGCGCGATCAGGGGATAGAGCGCCCAGGTCGGCGCCATCTCGAAGAACGGGTTCTCGACCTTCTTCGGATCGGCGAGCAACATCGCGCCCTGGCCGAAGTAGTTGAGGACGAGCGCCGGCATCGCGACGCCGAACCAGGCGTAGCGGATCGGGCGCTTGCCGAAGTGGCCCATGTCGGCGTAGAGCGCTTCGGCGCCGGTGACGCACAGCACGACGGCGCCGAGGGCGATGAAGGCCACCGACGGCTGTCTGAACAGGAACAGGATCGCGTAGTGCGGCGAGAGCGCCTGGAGGATCGACGGGTTGTCGCCGATGTGCATCAGGCCGAGCACGGCGAGCACCACGAACCAGACCATCATCACGGGCCCGAACAGCTTGCCGACCTTGGCCGTGCCGTGGCGCTGGAACAAGAAGAGCGCGGTGAGCACCACGAGGGTGATCGGCACGACCCAGTTGTGCAGTCCCGGCGCCGCGACGGTCAGGCCCTCGACCGCGCCGAGCACCGAGATCGCCGGCGTGATCACGCCGTCGCCGAAGAAGATCGCGGTGCCGAAGATGCCGAGAAAGAGCAGCCGCCGGCGCAGATCCGGCCGGTCGCGCACCGCCTGCGAGGCGAGCGCGAGCATCGCGATCAGGCCGCCTTCCCCGTTGTTGTCGGCACGCAGGATCAGGACGACGTACTTGACCGAGACGATCACGGTCAGCGTCCAGAACACGAGCGAGAGGACGCCGTAGATGTTGTGCGGGGTGAGCGGCACGTGGCCGTTCGCGAACACCTGCTTCAGGGCGTAGAGCGGACTCGTGCCGATGTCGCCGTAGACGACGCCGATGGCACCGAGCGTGAGGACGGCCAGGCTCGACGTCGAGCGCGGCGCGGCGCCCTGCGACTGCTCCCCTTCGGCGACGACCGGCGGCGGCGCCGACGCGTGGCTCAAATCTGCACCTTCGTGCCGAGCTCGACGACGCGGTTTGCCGGGAGGTTCAGGAAGTCGGAGGCGGCCGTCGCGTTGCGATGCATGCTGGCGAAGAGCTTTTCCCGCCATGCCGCCATGCCCTTGCCGAAGGTCGGCACGACAGTCGCACGCGACAGGAAGTACGACGTCGTCATCGGATCGATCTCGATGCCCTGGCCGATCGCGGCGAGTGCGGCGGGAACGTCGACGCGATCCTTGAAGCCGAAGCGCAGCTGGATGGTGAAGCACTGTTCCGCGATCAGCTCGACCGCGGCGCGCTTGCTCGCCGCGACCCACGGCACTTCCAGTGTCTCGACGGTGACGAACAGGTTCGACGCGTGCAGCACGTGGTTGTGCTTGAGGTTGTGCAGCAGCGCGGTGGGCGTGAGCCCAGCGATCGAGTTCATGAACACCGCCGTGCCGGGCGCGCGCATCGGCACGTCGGCCATGACCGACTTGAGGAAGGGCGCGAGCTCGATGGCGTCGGCGCGGAGGTGGTCGTGCAACAGAACGCGCCCGCCCGCCCACGTCGCCATCACGGTGAAGACGATCCCGGCAATGACCAGCGGAAACCAGCCGCCGTCGGCGACCTTGAGCAGGTTGGCCGAGAAGAAGGTGAGGTCGATGACGACGAAGAACGTCGTCGCCGCGAGCGCCAGCCAGAAGTTGTAGCGCCACGCGTGGCGCACGACGAAGAAGGTGAGCAGCGTCGTGATCAGCATCGTGCCGGTGACGGCGATGCCGTAGGCCGAGCCGAGCGCCGTCGACGATCGAAAGCCGAGCACGGCGGCGATCACCGCGACCAGCAGCGCGGTGTTGACGGCGGGCACGAAGATCTGGCCTATCTCGCGCTCGGAGGTGTGCTCGATCCGCATGCGCGGCAGAAAGCCGAGCTGCATCGCCTGGTTGGTCATCGAGTAGGCGCCCGAGATCACGGCCTGCGATGCGATCACGGTCGCGGCGGTGGAGAGCACGACCATCGGCAGCAGCGCCCAATCGGGAAAGAGCTTGAAGAACGGGTTCTCGAGCGCCTCCGGATGGGCCGCGAGCAGTGCGCCCTGACCGAGGTAGTTGAGCGCGAGCGCCGGCAGTACGAGGAGGAACCACGACAGTCGGATCGGACGCGCGCCGAAGTGGCCCATGTCGGCATACAGCGCCTCGGCACCGGTGACGGCCAGCACGACGGAGCCCAGGGCGACGAACGCGACCCAGCCGTGACGCATGAGGAACGCGAGCCCTTCGAGCGGATTGACCGCGGCGAGGATCGCCGGATGCC
>JAYTHL010000204.1:0-5476 GCA_043732605.1 Rhizobacter sp.
GGCACCGAGCGCTTGATGCTCAGGTCCTTGAAGCTGTAGAACGGGACGTTGGTGACCATCGTCAGGCCCGCGTAGAGCGTGAAGCCGAAGGTCACCCAGCCGAGCCACGGCCCTTCCTCGATGCCGGTGAAGCCGGCGTTGTCCATCAGCCAGATGAACCCCATCACGAGCGCGGCCGCCGCCGGGCTCGGCAGGCCCTGGAAGAAGCGCTTGTCGACGACGCCGACGTTGGTGTTGAAGCGGGCCAGCCGCAGCGCGGTGCACGAGCAGTAGACGAAGGCCGCGATCCAGCCCGGCTTGCCGAGGCCCTTCAGTGCCCATTCGTAGGCGATCAGCGCCGGCGCTGCGCCGAACGAGACCATGTCGGAGAGCGAGTCCATGTGCTCGCCGAAGACGCTCTGGGTGTGCGTCATGCGGGCGACGCGGCCGTCGAGCGCATCGAGCACCATCGCCGCGAAGACGCCATAGGCGGCGTTCTCGAAGCGCCCGTTCATCGCCATCACGACGGCGTAGAAGCCGCCGAACAGCGCGCCGAGCGTGAACAGGTTGGGCAGGATGTAGATCCCCTTCCTGCGCTTCCTCGGCGGCGGCTCGACGTCGTCGTCGGGCAGGCCGTCGTCGACGGTGATCATCGCGTGCGGCCGATCGATGTCAGTTGCGCGACTGGTCGACGAGGCGGTTCTTCTTGATCCACGGCATCATCGCGCGCAGCTTCTCGCCCACGACCTCGATCGGATGCTCGGCCATCAGGCGGCGCTTGCTCATCAGCGTCGGCGCGCCGGCACGGTTCTCAAGGATGAAGCTCTTGGCGTACTCGCCGCTCTGGATGTCCTTGAGCATCTGCTTCATCGCCGCGCGCGCATCGTCGTTGATGATCTTCGGCCCGCTCACGTACTCGCCGTACTCGGCGTTGTTCGAGATCGAGTAGTTCATGTTCGCGATGCCGCCCTCGTAGATGAGGTCGACGATGAGCTTGAGCTCGTGCAGGCACTCGAAGTAGGCCATCTCGGGCGCGTAGCCGGCCTCGACGAGCGTGTCGAACCCCGCCTTGATCAGCTCGACCGTGCCGCCGCACAGCACCGCCTGCTCGCCGAACAGGTCGGTCTCGGTCTCCTCGCGGAAGTTGGTCTCGATGACGCCGGCCTTGCCGCCGCCGTTCGCGGCCGCGTAGCTCAGCGCGAGGTCGCGCGCCTTGCCCGACTTGTCGGCGTGGACGGCGATCAGGTGCGGCACGCCGCCGCCCTGCGTGTAGGTCGAGCGCACCGTGTGACCCGGCGCCTTGGGTGCGACCATCCAGACGTCGAGATCGGCGCGCGGAACGACCTGGCCGTAGTGGACGTTGAAGCCATGCGCGAACGCAAGCGAGGCACCCTGCTTGATGTTCGGCGCGACCTCGGTGTTGTAGACCGTGGCGATCTGCTCGTCGGGCAGCAGCATCATGACGACGTCGGCCGTCTTGACCGCGTCGGCGACCTCGGCGACCTTCAGGCCCGCCTTCTCCGCCTTGACCCACGATGCGCCGCCCTTGCGGAGTCCCACTGTGACGCGGACGCCGCTGTCCGACAGGTTCTGCGCGTGCGCGTGCCCCTGCGAGCCGTAGCCGACGATGGTGACGTTCTTGTTCTTGACGAGGCTCAGATCCGCGTCCTTGTCGTAGTAGACCTTCATGGGTTTCTCCGTGGATTCGCCGGCCCTCGCCGGCACAGTGGTTGTCTCAGAGGCAGAAATCAGAGGCGAAGGATGCGCTCGCCCCGGCCGATGCCGCTCGAGCCGGTGCGCACCGTCTCGAGAATTGCGCCGCGATCGATCGCCTGCAAGAAGGCGTCGAGCTTGTCGGCCGCGCCGGTCAGCTCGACGGTGTAGCTCTTCTCGGTGACGTCGATGATCCTGCCCCGGAAGATCTCGGTCATGCGCTTCATCTCGTCGCGCTCCTTGCCGACGGCGCGCACCTTGATGAGCATCAGCTCGCGCTCGGTGTAGGCGCCTTCGGTGAGGTCGACGACCTTCACGACCTCGATCAGCCGGTTCAGATGCTTGGTGATCTGCTCGATCACCTCGTCGGATCCGGTGGTGACGATCGTCATCCGCGACAGCGACGGATCCTCGGTCGGCGCAACCGTGAGCGTCTCGATGTTGTAGCCGCGTGCCGAGAACAGCGCGACGACGCGCGACAGCGCGCCGGGCTCGTTCTCCAGCAGGACGGCGATGATGTGCTTCATAGATCCTCCGATCCGAGCAGCATCTCGCTGATGCCCGCTCCCGCCTTGACCATCGGCCAGACGTTCTCGGTCTGATCGGTGCGCACGTCGAGGAACACCGTGCGGTCCTTCAGGCGCAGCATCTCGCGCAGCGCAGGTTCCACTTCGGAAGGCTTGTCGATGCGGATGCCGACGTGGCCGTAGGCCTCCGCGAGCTTCACGAAGTCGGGCAGCGCTTCCATGTAGCTGTGCGAGTAGCGGCCGCCGTAGTCGATCTGCTGCCACTGCCGCACCATCCCGAGGTAGCGGTTGTTGAGCGAGACGATCTTGACCGCCGTCTTGTATTGGAGGCAGGTCGAGAGCTCCTGGATGCACATCTGGATCGAGCCTTCGCCGGTGATGCAGACGACCTCCGCCTCCGGCCTGGCGAGCTTGATCCCCATCGCGTACGGCAAGCCGACGCCCATCGTGCCGAGCCCGCCCGAGTTGATCCAGCGGCGCGGCTCCTCGAAGCGGTAGTACTGCGCGGCCCACATCTGGTGCTGGCCGACGTCGGAGGTGATGTAGGTCTCGCGGTCCTTGGTCAGCTCCCAGAGCGTCTCGACGACCTGCTGCGGCTTGATCACGTCGGGGCTCTTCGCGAACGCAAGGCAGTCCTTCTTGCGCCAATCGTTGATCTGCGACCACCACGGCGACAGCACCTTGACGTCGGGCTTGGTCGAGGATTCGCGGATCAGCGCCGTCAGGTCATGGAGCACGTCCTTCACGTCGCCGACGATCGGCACGTCGACGCGCACCCGCTTCGAGATCGACGACGGGTCGATGTCGATATGGATGATCTTCCTCTCGACCGAGGCGAAGTGCTTCGGGTTGCCGATGACGCGGTCGTCGAAGCGCGCGCCGACGGCGAGCAGGACGTCGCAGTTCTGCATCGTCATGTTCGCCTCGTAGGTCCCGTGCATGCCGAGCATGCCGAGGAACTTCGGATCGCTCGCCGCGATCGCGCCCAGCCCCATCAGCGTGTTGGTGCACGGAAAGCCGAGCAGGTCGACCAGCTCGCGCAACTCTGCCGACGCGTTGCCGAGCACGACGCCGCCGCCGCTGTAGATGTAGGGCCGCTTGGCACCCAGCAGGAGCTGCGCCGCCTTCCTGATCTGTCCGCCGTGGCCCTTCTTGACCGGGTTGTACGAGCGCATCTCGACGCTCGCCGGATAGTGGAAGGGCGCGCGCGCCATCGACACGTCCTTCGGCACGTCGACGACGACCGGGCCGGGCCGGCCGGTGCGGGCGATGTGGAACGCCTTCTTCATCGTCAGCGCGAGATCGCGCACGTCCTTGACGAGAAAGTTGTGCTTGACCACCGGCCGCGTGATGCCGACGGTGTCGCATTCCTGGAACGCGTCGAGGCCGATCGCCGGCGTCGGCACCTGGCCGGTGACGATCACCATCGGAATCGAGTCCATGTACGCCGTCGCGATGCCCGTGATGGCATTCGTGACGCCGGGACCCGACGTGACGAGGGCGACGCCGACCTCGCCGGTCGCCCGTGCGTAGCCGTCGGCGGCGTGGATCGCGGCCTGCTCGTGGCGCACGAGCACGTGCTGGATCGTCTCCTGCTTGTAGAGCGCGTCGTAGATGTAGAGCACCGCGCCGCCTGGGTAGCCCCAGAGGAACTGCACGTTCTCGGCCTGGAGGCAGCGAACGAGGATCTCGGAGCCGTTGGGCTCCGCATCGGGCGGGGGGATTGGCGCGGCGATTGCGCGCTTCAGCGAAGGCGCTGACGTTTCCATGAACTTCACCTCTGCGAATTTCTCTGACGAAAAACCATCGGTGCACCTTGCCGCGCTCTCGTGAAGCGGGTGCGGTGCCTGGGTCGATCGCTCCCTGCCGCCGCGCTTCGGGCGCCGGGCCGATCGAATCTGTCGTGCAACCGTCGATTATCGCATCGCCGGTGAATGCGTTCGACGACGGCGAGAGCACCGAGGGGCCGATGTGATAATCGTCGCGCCCCGAGCTGCTGCCGAAGGCCCGCTTCCTTGGCGACCGACAAAGAACTTTCCGACTTTCTGAAGAGCGTTGAGAAGCGTGCCTGGAAGCGCGCCGTGTACGCCGTCCGGGACGACGACGCAGCACTCGACATCGTTCAGGACACGATGATCCGGCTCTCGGAGAAGTACGCCGACCGCCCGGCCGCCGAGTTGCCGCTGCTGTTCCAGCGCATTCTGTCGAACGCGACGATGGACTGGTTCCGGCGCCAGAAGGTGAAGAACCAGGTCGTGCGCAATTTCTCGGAATTCGAAACGGCGGGCGGTGACGGCGACTTCGACATCCTCGAGACCCTCGAAGCCCTCGGCGGCCCGCTCCAGTCGGAGAGCGCCGCGGAGTCGGTGTCACGGGCGCAAATCTTGCAAATGATCGACGCCGAGGTGGCCCAGCTGCCAGCGCGTCAACGCGAGGCGTTTCTCCTGCGTTACTGGGAGGAACTCGATGTCGCCGAGACCGCCGCCTCCATGGGGTGTTCCGAGGGAAGCGTCAAGACTCACTGCTCGCGGGCCGTGCATGCCTTGGCGAAGGCCCTGAAGGCGAAGGGAATTTCGACATGAACCAGAACGACACCGTCTACCGTCTCGCTGCCCACGACGCGATCGAATCGCGCTTCGCGCGGAGCATTGCCGCTTGTCTGACCGAAAGCGCCGAGCGCGTCGCGCCCGACGTCAGCGAGCGCCTGCGCTTCGCACGCGAGAAGGCGCTCGAGTCGGTGCGGGCCCGGCGTGGCGTCGACGTCGTGCAGACCACCGGCCGCAGTGCCTCGGGCACGGCGGTCCTCGGCTTCAGCCGCTCGCCCTGGTGGCTGCGCTTCGCGTCGGTGCTGCCCCTGTTTGCACTGGTCGGCGGCCTCGTCCTGATCCAGGACTGGCAGGCGCGCTCGCAGATCTCCGTCGCCGCCGAAGTCGACGAAGCTCTGCTCGGCGACGACCTGCCGATCAACGCCTACCGCGACCCGGGCTTTTCGGAGTTCCTGAAAGCGCCACCGAGCGAATGAGGTCCGCGGCGATGAAGCCCCAGGCGCATCCACGAAGCCGCGCCCTGTCCTCGTCGCCGAATCGCGGCTCCGCGCTTTCCTTCGGACTCGTCCTGGCGATCGCACTCGCGACCACCCCCGCTGTCGCGCAAGCACCGCGGGCGTCCGGCCCGAGCACCACGGCGGCGTCTGGCGCGTCGCCTCTTTCTCGCCCGGCGACTGCCAGGGAAGACGGCGTCCGCTGGCAGACGCTGAC